>CALAJK010000112.1 GCA_937922795.1 uncultured Anaerolineae bacterium | reverse complement strand
GACGACGGGCCGGGATCAACCAGTTTGCTCACCGGCCAGGTTTGCCCCTCGTCATAGCTCAAACGGACTGTCAGGCCGCGGCGGGCGTGGGGCGAGCTGGGGTTAGAGAACAGGATGCGGCTGCGACCGCCCCATTCGGCTTGAGCGCGGAAAGTATAGCGGATGAGGCTGGCCTGCACGCCGGAATCCACCAGGGCGGGATCCGGGCGCGTATCGCCGATGCGGACGCGGCTCTCGGCATCGAACGCGCAGACGGTCACCGACCGCCGGCCCAGGGGGCGTCCTTCGCGGTAGCTGCGGCTGTTGACCAATACGGCGCCGTCTTCTAACTCGACCAGCGTCGCTTCGTTCAGGCCGATCTGCGGGATGACGCCGCCCATCTGCCAGCTTTCGCCCAGGTCATCGCTCCAAAACAGGTAGTTCTGCGACTCGAACACGCTCCGGTCGCCAGCCGTGAACATGCCGGCATGGACGAGGCGCCCCTGGAACGGCCCGGCGCTTAGCTGGATCGCATGGCCTAAGGTCGGGCGCTGGATGCGCCAGTCGGCGTCCCGGTTGGCCTCCAGCGCCGCATATGGGTAGCGGGCTGCCGCCGGCGGGTTGAACGGCCGGTGCACCTGCGGGGTGATGTCGCGCGGGGCGCTCCAGCTCGCGCCATGATCGTCGCTGATGACGCAGTGTGTCCGGCTGAAACCGATGCCGCGCGCCAGATCCCACTCGGAATGTTCGGCCAGGGTCAGCAGCAGGATGATACGTCCGCTGCCGTGGACGACATCCACCACCGGCGACGGATTCTGCGCCGCGTATTCCTGCCCATCCATCTCATTGCGCGCGATCACCTGCAGCGGGCGCCACGTCTGGCCGCGGTCGGCACTGCGCTTGCACACGATCCGTATGACCGGCGTCGAGTCGCTGCAGCTCGCCACGCGGCCTTCGGCGAAGGCGATCAGATCGCCGTTGAGGGCGCGCACGATGCTGGGGATGCGATAACAGGCGTAGCCTTCAGCGCCGTTCACAAACACCGGCGTAACCCGCAGCGGGTTCTCCCGTCCAGAAAAGATCAATGTCTGCTCGGCGGCGGCCTGGGCGTACCCCGCATCCAGGACGGTCAGGCGCACCGTGGCGCGGCCGGCGTAGGCGTAGTCATGGCTGACGACCGCGCCGTAGCCCCGCTGGCCGTCGCCGAAGTCCCACAGGTAAGCGCGAACGCCGCCGGGGGCCGCCGACGAGCGCGCGTCAAACTGTACCGTGATGGGCGCCGCGCCCCCCGCCGGCTCGGCGCTGAAGCAGGCCACTGGCGCGGCCTGGCCGGCGTGCGCCAACTGCTGAATGGCCTGGGCGCTCAACGGGCGGTCATACAGCCGGAAGTCGTCCACATACCCTGACGCATTACGGCCGAACGTGTGGTCGAAGTGGCCGCCAGCCGGATCAGTGTAGCCGCCCAACCGCACCTCCGGCGGCAGCGTGAGGCTGCCCCACACGCCGATCGGGTCGCTGGCGCGCCAGCCGTCCGGGCTGCCGTTGAGATAGCCGCGCAGTTGAGCCGCTTCGCGGTCAAACACCAGGGCGGCGTGCTGCCAGTCCGACGCGGAACAGGCGACCTCAGCCCGGAGCGCGCGCCCATCATCGAACACGACCTGGAAGACTAGACGGGCATCGTCCAGGAAAGCCGACCATCCGGGCGGGTGATCAGCGGTGCAGCCCTGGTTGGCGATCACCTGAAGGCCGCGCCAGACTGACGCCTGGAACCAGAACGCTGCGGTGAACGATCCGGCCCCGGCCAGCGGCGCGCGGCCAACGAAGGCGCGCTCGTCCAGCACATGCAGCTCATCTAGCCCCCAGTGCGCAACTGGGACTTCCGGCGTCATCCCGCATCCCCTTCCAGGATCACCTCTTGGCGCAGATCGGACGACTGCTGGGCGGCCAGCACCACCTGGATGATGTGCCGGGCGAAAGCGCCGGTGACCGGCGGCTCGGCGTCTTCGGCCACCGCCCGGATGAACCCGCGCCATTCCCGGATCAGCGCCTCATGCATCCAGTCGTCGCACACCGAGCCGGGCACTGCCTGCCACCGCTCATCGCGCCCGATGTACACCCCGGCGGCGTAGTCAATATTCATCATGCCGCGCGTGCAGGTCAGTTCGGTCAAGTGTTTGGGCGCTCCAACGGCGTAGCCGGTGCTGACGACTGTGCCGGCGGCGCCGTTGGCATAGCGCAGGAAGATCATGCCCACATCATCGGCTTCCTGATCGTGGAAGCGCGTGGCCAGATGCGCCGCCACGCTGCGCACCGGGCTGCCGATCAGCCAGGTCAACCGGTCGAGGCAGTGGATGCCGGCCGTCATCCACATGCCGCCGCCGGTCTCGCGCTTCAGGTGCCACCACCGCCGGTTTGGCTCAAACCAGAACTTGGACATGGTGCTCACGCCCAGCACGACCTCGCCCAGTTCGCCGGAGTCTAAAATCTGTTTGGCCAGCTCGTAAGCCGGGGCGAAGTGGTTGACATGCCCGACCATGAGCTTAACCCCCGCCCGGTCAACCGCCTGCAGAATGCGGTCGCACTCGGCCAGCGTGGACGCCATCGGCTTTTCCAGCAGGATGTGCTTGCCGGCAGCCGCCGCCGCCTCAGCGATGGCCGTGTGCTGGTGGTGCGGCGTGGCGATGACGACCGCCTGCACGCCTGGATCGGCCAGCAGATCGCAGTAATCGGTGTAACCTTTGCCGCCAAAACGCCCCACGAATTCGCGCAGAGCCGCTTCATCCGTCCGGCAGGCGGCCACAAGCCGAACGGCGTCTATTTCGGCCAGCGCCCTGGCGTGGGCTTCGCCGTAGGAGCCGGCGCCGATGATCCCAACGTGCAGCATAAGCGCGCCCTAGTCCCTCAATCCGATGAGCATTAATGGACACCGTAGAGGAACGCTCGCGTGCGCTCCTCAGTAGGCGGCCACACCGGACGCCTCGCCGCTGCTCCATCGGGACGCTCGCTCAGGCTGCGCCGGTGCAAAGTGTGACTTTATCCCCGGCGGCGCACGCCGGGCAAGCGCCTTTCTCATCACGCGGAAAGACCATTCCTGGGGATGGGCGCGAAGAGAAGCGTGGGGCGAGGATGTCCCCGCCCCAAGCGGAAAAGAAGACTATGACACGCGCTCTGCGCGCACCACCAGCCGCTGGCTGTAGGTCTGGCGGGCGGTATCCCATCCGGCGCAGGTGACCAGCGTGAGGACATGGCCAGCGGTCGGCAGCGTGTACTCCACTGCCTCCGGCTCCGCATAGCGCACGAACCGCACCACATACCGGTACTCTACCCCATCGCCGTAGGCCAGGATGAGGTCGCCCGGCTTGAGCCGCCCCAGATAGCGGAACGGCCCCCAGCCATCCGCGTGGGTGACATGCCCGGCGACGACGGCGTTGCCCGTCGTGCCCAGATAGGCCGTGCCCTCCAGGTGCGCGATCTCATTCGCGAAGCCGCTGACATCCCAGCGGTTGTCCACAATTGGCGCTTCCGTCAGCGTGGTATCGATATCCAGCGCTGGGATGACCAGGCGCGTGGCCGGGATCTCCGGCGGCGTGAACTGCCCGCCCCAACTGGCCAGGCTGATCTGACTGCTGCGGACGAGCGTCACCGGCGCATCGCCGGCGGGCAGCGCGCGCGCCGGCAGCGCCAAGCCGGGCGCTTTTACGCTGGGCAGCGCCGCTGGATCGATCACCGGCACCGGCGTGGGCGGCGCGGCGACGACCGCCGGCGAGTCCGCGTCGACCGGCGCGGCGGGCACATCGGCCAGCCATAACCCGGCCAGCGTGAGCAGCCCAGCCAGCGATGTCAGGCTGACGATCAGCGCGGCAGTGGCCATCAGGAACAGCGCATCCCGCCGCCGCGCCCGCAGTTGACGCCGGAACGCCAGCCCGACCACCAGCGCCAGCCCGAAAGCCGCTGCCGCCCAGACTCCCAGGGCGATCACGGCCATCGTCGCCAGCCGGTTGGCCGGCGGGATGCCCGTCACCGGGAGCTGGTCTGGATACGCCGCCGGAATCGCCATGCTGACGCCAACCCCCAGCAGCGTTGTGCCAGCGGGTCCCAGAGCGACCGCCGCCGGTGTGGGCGTGGGCGCGCCGCCGGATGGCGCGGACGGCGGGGGCGGAGGCGGCGGCGCCGGCACGGCGACCGCAGCGCTGGCGGACTGGCTCGCGCCCTGGTCGAGGCTCAACGTGGCGGTGTTGGTGATCGTGCCGGGCGTCGGCGCGCTGGCGTTGACGCGCGTCTGCACCGTCAAGGTGACGACCTGGCCGGGCGTCATCGTGCCGATGTCGAACGTCACCACGTTCGTGCCAGCGTTGAAGCTGAACGTGCCGGCGGTGGTGGCGGCGCTCAAGAAGTCCAGGAAGGCGGGCAGCGGATCATTGACGATCACGCCGGTGATGTTGGCGGTCGAGTTGTTGGTAACGGTGATGGTGAACGTCACCAGGTCGCCGATGGCGGCGTTGGTGGGCGATCCGTTCTTGGTGATGGCCGGGTCGATCAGCACCAGGCCGAAGCTGCCGACGGCGCAGGTTCCGCCGGCGGTCACCGTCAGCGTCTGCTGCGGCACGTTCGGGTTGACGTACAGCGGCGTGCCGGCGGGCAGCGTCAGCGGGTCGAGTTCGATGCGGTAGACGCCGTCGGGCAGGCCAGCCAGGCTGTAGCTGCCGTCGCCGGCGGTGGTCAGCGTGGCGACCAGCACGTTGCTGGCGTCGAAGATGGACAGCGACACGCCCGGCAGCCCCGGCTCGCCAGCGTCCTGAACGCTGTTCTGGTTGGTATCGTTGTAGACTACGCCCTGGACGCAGCCGGCGGAGACGGTGGTGATGTTAGCAGCGCTGCAGTCCGGGTTGGGCGTCGTGCTGCTGGTGGCCGTCAGCGTCGTCAGGTTGGTCGTGCCGTTGAGCGCCCCCAGCGGGACAGTGATGCTGTAGCTGACGGCCTGGGTCTGGCCGGGGGCCAGGGTGACGGTCGAGCCGGCGGCGGGCGTCAGCGCCTGCGTCCAGGTTGGGTTCGCGCTCACAAAACTGAGCGTATACGTATCGGTTTGCAGGCCGGTGTTGGTCAGGGTGTGGTTGAAGGTATACGTCTGCCCCGGCTGAAGCGTGACCGCGCCGTTCGGCTCAAGGCGGCATTCCAGGCTGCTGTTGACGGCCAGCGTATCATCATCAGACACCGGCGGCAGGCCGTCGCGGCTGGCGGTGGCCGTGTTGCTGACCGACAGATTGACCGGGATGGCCGCCCTGTCGAACGCGACATGATTGTTGACGATCTCCGGCTGCCCCTGGGCGATCTCAAACGTCAGGAAGAAGCGATGAGTGGCCGGCGCGACCGGCAGGACAGGCGGCAGCGCGCTGGCCACGACTGGGCCGCCGGTGGTCAAAGCGCCGGGCTGCGGCGGCACTGCCGCCGAGGGGAAGACGGCCGTCGCCGGCGCTGCATTCACCTGGAGGAAGAAGCAGCGGGCTGAGCCATCATCCGGGATGCCCGGCAGCGCCGGGTTGGTGACGCGGATGTCGTAGCGGTAGCCGCCGTCCGCCGACGTCTGCGGGTTGGGCTGGATCGTGTCCGCCAGGATGTCCATGTCCACGCCGGCGTCATAGACACAGTTGGCGTTGGCATCGGCGTACAGCGCCGTCTGCACGTTGAGCACCAGGCTGCCAGTCTGCACCAGGTAGAACAGGCCGCTGGGGTCGAACGGGTCGAAAGCGTTGGGCAGGCCGTCGCCGTCCCGGTCGCCCATCCCTTCAACAGCATCGGGCGTCCTGTCGCCGTCGCTGTCCAGCGTGTAGGCGAAGTCAGGACCGGCAGCCTGGATCATCCCCAGACCGGCCATAGACAGCGTCTCCGTCGGTGCTTCCGGCGCCTCCGCCACGACGACGTAAGCGGGACTGCGCGGCGCGCGGCCCCCCAGCGCCAGCACGTCGATGTAGTGCGCGGGCAGCGCGCCTTCGTCGACGACGATCCAGTAAGCACCGGTGGCCAGTTTCTCCAGCGCATAACGCCCTTGGCGGTCGCTGACCGCCTCGGCGGCCAGGACGTCTGCCGCCGTGTAGACCTGATCGCCGTCATCGACGTAGGCGCGCACTGGGATGCCCGCCAAGCCGCCCTCGCCGTCGTCGGCGGTCAGGCTGGCATCCGCGTCATCGTACAAACTGCCAACCAGCGTGTAGCGCCCCAAGATGGGCAGCGGCTCCGGCGTGAGCTCCGGTTCGGGCGTGACCTCCGGCTCAGCGGTCACTTCGGGTTCCGGTGTGACCTCCGGCGTCGCGCTTGACTCAGGCGCTGGCGTCGCTGAAGGCTCAGCCGCCGGCGTCTCCGTATCGGTCGGCGATGGCTCGACCGTTGGCGTTTCGACGGCTGTCGGGGATGGCTCTACGAGCGGCGTAGGCGTCTCGGTGGGCGGCGGCTCGGTGGGCGTGGTCGTCGGCGTCGGTTCGAGCGTGGGCTCAAGCGTCGGCGGCTCGGCCGTGGGCGCGCTGTCAGCGCCCTCCACCGTCGCTGTCGGGTCGGAGTCTTGCGACAGCGCCGGCGCGGCGCTCAAGAGGCTGAGGACGACCGCCAGCGCCAGCAGCCCAACCAGCAGCCGCCGGCGAGCGCCTTTACGGCCGCCGAGCAGCAGCAGGCTGAGCAGCCCCCACCACCCCATACCCGACCAGGTCGCCGGGTCGTTGACCGTCGTCTCAAAGTAGAGCACGGCCACTTGCCCGGACGGCACCGTGCCGTAGCTGACGGTGATCGTGCTGCCGCTGGGATCGGGCTGCGACGTCAGGCCCGCGGGTGGCACAGCGCCGGGGCAGGCCGCCAGGATGCCCGCCTGCACGCTACCGGGCACTAGCGTCAGCCGGCCCACGTTGATCGGATCGGTGATGACGACATTGGGAGCCGGCAGCGCGTCCGGGTTCAGCGCGCATACCAGCCACCCGATCGTTTCGCCGGGCAGCAGCGGCGCGCCGTTCAGGTCGAAGCCCTGTTTGGTGATCGTCAGCGCGACCGGCACGCGGAAGGGGAAGTGCGCCTGCGGCACGGGCGCGCCGTTCGCCACGTCCACGATGCGGCCGGGGACGGTATCGCCGGCCCCTGGCGTGAAGGCGATGTTCGGGCTGATCGAGGTGATGTCCGTATCGGCATCATCCACGATCACCGTGTAGGAGCCGTCGGGCAGATTGGCGAACTGGTAGAAGCCGGTGGCGTCGGTGGTCGTGGTCGCCACCAGATTGCCCGCGCTGTCGTACAGCCAGACGGTCACGTTGGCGATGCCGGTGTCGCCAGCCCCTGGCGCGATCAGGTTGCCGCCGTCGCCGTTCGGGTCGAGGTAGACGAAGCCCTGCACGCGGCCAGCCACCCGGTCGCCGAAGTCTTGATTCTGGCGGATTTCGCCGGCGGCCAGCGCATTCACCGCGATCACGTTGCGGTCGGCCTCCGTGCCGCCGGTGCCAGTGTCGGCGTCGTAGGTGCTCTCCCAATACAGGATCGGGCCAGCATGCACCTCAACCACCCGGTAATTCCCAGGCGGCAGATCGGCAAACAGGTAGCTGCCGGCCGGGTACGTGACGCCGGCATAGGTGAACGGCGCGGCGCTGGTGGTCGTCGTGGCGATCAGATTGCCCGCGCCGTCGTACAGCTCAACCGTGACGCCGGGGATCGGGTTCTCGCCCGCATCCTGCACGCCGTCCGCATCCAGATCGTTCCATACCAACCCCTGGATGGCGGCGCTGGCAGTGAGCGTCACGCTGGCGTCATCGGTCAGGTCGGTATCGTCGGCGACATGGTCGGTGTTGTCAGCCGGGATGGGGTTGCCCAGGCTGTCCGCGCCGGCGGCGGCGGCCAGGTTGGTATACGCGCCGGTCACCGGCGTGGGCGCTTGCGCCCGGTAGCTGAGCGTCAGCGCTGCGCCGCCCGTCAGCGTCGGGTCGGTAGCGACCAGCGCATTCAGATCCCAGGTGAGAGACTGGCCGGCGATGGCCGGGTCGCCCAGCGGAGCCGCGTCCAACTGGCTTGAACCGGCGACGTATACCCAACCGGCGGGCAGCAGATCATAGATGATCAGGTTCTGCGCAAGGCCAGAACCAACGTTGCGAACGGTGATGGTGAAGGTCACGATCTGGCCGGCATCCACGCGCCCGTTGGCGTCGTCATGGGCTTTATCCACTTCCAGCGCGGGCACAGCCAGCCGCACATCGTCATCAGTCGTGTTCGTCTCGATCACCGTGATGGTGGTGACGCCGTCCGGCGACAGCACGGCGACCACGTCGTTGTTCAGGATGTCCAAATCGTCGTTGGCGGCGACATCCGCCACCGTCGCCTGGAACTGGATGACCACCAGCTCGACTCGATCGTTCGGATCGGCCGCGCTTGGATCGAGGTTCAACGGTTGGAACGTCCAGGTGAGCGTCGTCTCGCCATCGACGTTGACGCCGACCGCCTCGGTCACCCGGCCTAACGCGATCAGATCGGCAGTGCCGCGGGTGATCGTCGTCGAACCGGGCACAAAAGCCAGGTCAATGCCGCCGTTGGCGGTGTCGCCCTCCAGCGTGTCGGTGATCACCAGATCGGTGGTGATGCCGGCCGGCAGCGTCATCTCGATGCGATAGGTGATGACCTGACCGATGGTGACCACCGGCGGGGCGGGCGGCGGCGCCGGGTTGACGACGCGCTTCTCGATGGCGGGCGACGACACGCGCACGGTGGTGGTGGCCGTGTCGGTCACATCCACCTCGTCCGGGGCAGCGCCGTCGGCGCTGGAGCCCGTGCCGGTCACCAGGTTGGTCAGCACCGCGCCGGCGGGGACGGCGATCTCGACCGTGACTGTATACACGCAGACCAGGCTCTGGCCGGGCAGGAGATCCCAGGCGTTGGCGTTCTCGTCCAGCGCGCCCGTCACCCGGAAGGGATCGGCGTTGTTCTCGTCGAACGGGGCGACGCCATCATCGCCGCTGTCGACCACGGCGGCGACCGGCGCGCCCGCCAGCGTGCAGGCCATGCTGCCAGCGTTGTAGCTGACGAAGTCAGGCGGGTTCTCCAGCAGCGACACATCGTACAGCACTGCTGAGGGATGGGTGTTGGTCAGCGTCACCTGGTATTCCAGGATGCCGCCTCCCTCCAGATTGCTGCCCGGCACATACGGCTGCAGGCCGCTGGAGCCGTCTGGATCAATGCGGGTGATGGCCTTGGCGACGTCGATCGTCGGGATTTCGACGGTGATTGTCTCGCTGTCAGTCCCGATCGGCGCGTCGTTGACGCCGTCGCCGGTGTCATACGTGCCGGCGGCCAGGTTGGTCAGGCTGGCGCCGTTCGCCGCCGCGCCGGTGACGCGAGCGCGATAGCGCACCACGATGTCGGCGTAGTCCAGCGTGCCGGTGTTATCCACGCCCGGCACAATCACCGGGTCAACGAAGTCGAACAGATAGGTGGTGGGGGCGGAGCCGTCGCCCGGCCCGGCGGTGATGGTCGGCGCGCCGCCGACCAGCGCATAACCGGGGGTGACGCTCAGCACGTCCTCGAAGCGTAAGCCGGTCGGCAGCGTATCGGTGAAGCGCAGATCGAGCGCCGCGCCCTCCGGCACGCGCAGCGTGACGGCGAAGGTCACCAGCTCGCCGGGCGCGAAGACCGTATCAGCGCCCTCCAGCGCCTTGGTCAGGGTGGGGGCGGCCGTGGTCACCTGGGCATCATCGTTCCCGGTGATGTCTTCCTCGTCAGCCACCGCGCCGTCAGCGGTGCTGCCGACGGCGGTCGCCACATTGGTGAGCGTCGAGGTGGCGGGCACGTTGGCGTCCACTACGGCCGTGTAGACGCACGTCAGCGCGTCGCCGGGGGCCAAGTCCCAGTCGTTCTGGTTCTCGTCCAGGTCTTCGGCGGCCGTGAAGGGATCAGCACCGTCTACATTGGGGGTGATCTGAACGTTGGTTGGCGCGCCGCCGTTGATGCGGCACACGAAGCTGGCGACCTGAACGGTCACGAAATCCGGCGGGTTATCGGTGAACGTGACATCGTACAGGGTGGCGCCGTTCGCGCTGGTATTGGTGATGACGACCGTGTAGGTCACCACATCGGCGGCGTCCACCTGGGCGGGCGCGGCCGTCTTGACGACGCTCAGCGTCGGCCGGATGACGGTCACGACGGCCGTATCAGGCAGCAGCGGCGTGTTGGTCGAGCCGGGCGGGTCGTAGTTGCCGCCAACGGTGTTGGTCGCCGTGCCGCCGGGCGCGGCAGCGGTGACGCGCA
Source organism: uncultured Anaerolineae bacterium (assembly GCA_937922795.1). Taxonomy (GTDB): domain Bacteria; phylum Chloroflexota; class Anaerolineae; order Aggregatilineales; family Phototrophicaceae; genus CFX2. Next base: position 7,814 of record CALAJK010000112.1, on the reverse strand, counting down.
GCCGGAAGCGCAGCGTGATCGTCTCAAAGCTGGCCGTCGGACCGGTGGGCGTGCCGGGCACGCTGACTGTGCCGAACGCCCAGGTGACCGTCCCCGCGCCTATCGTGACGGTCGGGGTCAGCGCCGGGCCCCAACTGGTGGTCACCGTCAAGCTGGCGGCTTCGTAGCTGAAGCCGGCGGGCAGCGTATCAATGATGTTCAGGTCGGTCGTCTGGCCTTCGGGCAGCGTCACAGTGATGACGTACGGCACGAGATCGCCCGGCTGATAGTCGCCGTCCGCCTGGTAGGTCGGATGAGTTGTGTCTACGTCTTTGGCCACGGCTGGGGCCGGGACGCTGACTGTGGTCGTGACTGCGCTGGTGGTGGTCGTGACCTCCTGCGGCTGGTCGCCATCGGCCGTGTCATAGGTGGCCGTCACGCTGTTGCGGACGATGGTATCGCCGGCGCGGACGGTATCCAGCACCACCACATTGTAGGTGCAGATGATGCGGTCGCCGCCGTTCAGAAACCACGGGTTGCTGTTTTCGGCTGCGCCGCCAGAGACGCGGAAAGTGTCGAGCGCCGCGCTCTCCGGATCAGCCGAGCCGAAAGGCGCAGCGTCGAATTCGATCGGTGTCAGCGGCGTCAGCGGACCGCCCGCCGGCGCTGGGTCATAGTTGCAGACCATGCTGCCGACGACGTAATCGGTGTCATCATCCAGGTTTTCGGTGAAGAACACGTCATAAGCGATGCCGCCGGTCGTCGGGCGCGTGTTGGTGAGCGTCACCGTGTAGGTGATGATGTCGCCGGCATCCACCACGTTATCGGCGTCGTTCTCGGTCTTGGTCACCGTCACGGCCGGCGTCTCGATCTGGACAGTGGCGATGTCGATCACGGGCGGCGGATCGCTGAAGTTGATCACGCCGTCGCCGTTGGCATCGTGGCGGACGCTGACGGTGTTGGTGTAGCTACTGCCGTTGGTGGCGGTGTTCCGCACCCGCAGTTGGTAGCTGAGCGTGATGACGTAGCCCGTGGTCGGCGGGTTGGCCGTGGCCGGCGTGCCGGTGTACACGATGTCATTCAGCACCCAGGTGACCGTGTTGCCGACGACGGTCGGCCCGGACGCCAGGCTGACGCCCGGCGGCACGCTGCTGAGGGTAGTGCTGCCGGCCTCGAACATCAAGTTGGTGCTGAACGTATCGACGATGGTGAGCTGCCGCGCTGTGCCCTCCGGCAGGGTGATGGTGATCTGGTAGGGGATCAACTGCCCCGGCTGGTACTGGTTATCCGCCTGGTAGTTGGGATCGCCCGCCGGCCCGACGATCTTGTCCACCGTCAGGTTGGGGACGACGACCTGCGCCGTGTCGGTGTCCTGGCTGCCGTCATCGGGCGAGTCGTCGTAGTTGCGCTCGTTCGGCTGGATCGGCGTCCCAGAGATGTCACCGTCCAGGCTCGACCAGTCGGCGTCGGCAGTGTTGTCCAGCAGGTCGCCGGGTGGCACGCTTTGGAGCACCAACACGGTGTACGTGCACACCAGCTCATCCACGCCGTCGGGGCGCAGATCCCAGGTGTTGAAGTTCTCGTCCACGTTGTTGGTGACCTGGATCGGATCGGTGCCGGTCACGACCGCCGTCGTGAGCTCGCCGTTGAGCGTGCAGGCCATCGAACCAGCCTGATACTGCACGCGCGGGTCGAGGTCATCTTCCCAGGTGACGTCATAGGCGGTTGGCTGGTCGGGGTTGGACGGCGTAGACGCGGCCGCGTTGGTGATGGTGACGGTATACGTGAGCGTATCGCCGGCATCGGCCGTCGCCGCGCTGACCGTCTTGACCAGCTCCACGATCGGCTCGACGATGACGACTTCCTCATCGTCAAATGGACCGGTATCAACCACCGTCCGCAGCACGCCGAACCCATCGCGGTAGGTGGCGCTGACGGTGTTGTCCAGCACCACCCCGCTGACATTCAGGGGCACGTCGGCCACGATCGCCTGAAAGGTGATGGTGACGGCCACATTGTTGACGCCATCGTTGATGATGCACGGCGGCGTGCCGGTGCAGGCCGGGTCGCTCAGCGCCCAATCCACGCTGAACATGCCGATGCCGTCGTTGCTGCCGTTGAGCGTTTGGACTGCGGTCAGGGTGGTGGTGTTGGTGACGAAGCTGAAGAGACCGCCTTCATACAGGATCAAGCCGGGGGCGAGCGCATCAGTCACCACCAGATTGCGCGTCTCGCCGATGGGCAGCGGGATGGTGATGCGGTAGTCCACCACGTCGCCGATGCGCACCGGCGCGGTGGACGGCGAACCGGTCGGCGCAGGGCTGATGCGCGTCTTGCTCATCTGCGGCACTTCGACCGGGACCGTTTCGATGTCTTCATCCTCTAGCCCGTCGTCTGGGGCATCGTCGAAGACTCGTTCGGGTGGGTCGTTCGGGCCGGGCACGCCGTTGAGCGTGCTCCAGTCGGCGTCGGTGAAATTGGCCAACTGCGTGCCCGCCGGCACGGCTGGGACGACCGTGACGCTGTAGTTACAGGTGATGCTGCCGCCGGGCGGGATGTCCCAGGCGCCGGCGGGCGTGGCATCCATTTGCAGCTCCAGGCTGTAGGGCGCGGGCAGCGGCGCGGTGCTCAACACCCCGCCGCCGACGCTGATGGTAGAGGTGCAGACCATATCCCCGTTGTACGTGACATACTGCGGGATCCGGTCGATCAGCGTCACGTCCATGGCGGTGGTCTCGCCGACGCTGGTGAACACCGACTGGTAATAGATCGTGTCGCCGCCCTGAACCGAGACGCCGTCGCAGGCGGCGGCGGTGACGCACCGATCCGCCGCGCCGCGCACGATGCGCACCACTTCCTTATTAGCGCGGATGCGCGGTTGGTCGATCGCGATCTGGTCGGCCTCTGGCGGCGTGACGAACTGCTGCGGCGTGGGCGCGCTGTCGTTGAAGTAGCGCACCGTGAACTGGTTGGTCACCTGATCGCCGGCAGCCGGCAGGAAGAAGACCGGCGCGCCGCCGTCGTTCGTGCCGGTGACGACCATGGTGAAGGTGATGGTGAACGTGTAATCGGCGTCGGAGGCGCTGTTGTTGATCTCCTCCAGGAAGAAGCGCACAGTGCTGCCCACGGCCGGGCTGAGGTTGTTCGCCTGCCACCAGGCGGGAGCCGTCGGGCTTTGGACGGTGTCCGGCGTCACCAGGGCGCCCGGCTGACCGATGACCGGGTCAGCGCAGCCGGTCAGCCCGCTGGCCAGGTCGCAGAAGACCGCCCCTTCCTGGGCGATGACGTCCACGATCTCGACATAACCGGCGGCCGGGTCGGCGAAGAGGCGCGTGCGGCCGGGCACGGTGATCTCAAGCGTCACCTGATAGACTTCGCCGATGGTGGCGAAATCGCCGACCGTGACCTGCGGCGCGACGTGCAGCGGCTGGGTGTGGCGCTTATCGGTATCGACTGCCACAATCCGCACGTTCGAGTTGTCGGTGCCGTTGCTCTCCGGCGTGTCGGTGTCGGTATAAGCGAAGAAATCCGCCAAGCTGGGCGGCGTCCCCTCGTCGCTGTGCGGCGTGTCGGCCGCATCGAAGACCAGCGGGTCGGGGTCGAGGTAGCCGATGCAGCGCCGGTCGGGCTGGCCGTCCGCGTTGAGATCTTCGGCGACAGGACGGGTGCAGTACTCCACGCTGGCGGTATTGGTCAGCGTCTCGTCGGGCGTCGCGCCTGGCGCGAGCTCGGCGTTGAAGCTGAAGCTGTAGCTGGCCAGCGCCGGGAAAGGACGCGCCGGGTCGTGGCCGCCCGCGCCGTCATTCGGGCGGATGGTGACGAAGCCGCCCGTCCCGGCCTGCGCGCCGGCGTCGGCCGTGCAGGTGAACGCGCCGGGCGCGGTCGTGCTGAAGCCGGTGCAAACGCCGCCGCCAGGGATGCGAATGCCCGCCGGGATGGCGTCCCGAATCGTCCAGTCGTAGGCCGCGCCGTTCTGGATGTTCGCGATCGTCAGGGTGTAGCTGAAAGCGCCGGCCAGCACATCCAGCGGGTTAGGCGCGTTATTGGTCTTGGTCAGCACCAGATTGGGCACAACGTAGGTGACGTTCAGGTTGTCGCGCAGGCTGTAGGTGGTGCCGAAGCTGTTCGTGCCGCTCAGATTGCCGAAGTTGGCGACCCGGTAGCCGTCGAACAGCGCCGGGTCGTCCACCACCACCGCGTCCAGCGTCACCTGCCACAGGATTTGCGCGCCGCTGTCCGAGTTGTCCACCCGGCACAGCCGCCAGATCAGGTCTTGCAGGCCGCCCAGGAACTGCTGCGCCGTGTAGAACGGATCAGACGAACCGGGATAGCGCCCCGGCGATGGACAGGCGTCGATGAAGAAGCCGCCGGCTGAGGTGGCCTGTTCGGCGGTGTAGGTCGTGCCGGTGTAGCCGACGCCAGGCGCGGGCTGCGGCGCGCCCGGATAGTCCTGGCTGCCGGTGAAGTCGGCCGTGTTCGGGACGTAGCGCTGGCCGCGCGGCAGGAAATCGTCCACGATCACGTTGCGCATGTCCAAGTCTTCGTCGAAACTGATCCTCACCCGGTAGGTCAGCCGCTGGCCGATCTCAGCGGTGATCGGACCGTCCACAAACGTGTTGCTGACAGGATCGAACACCTGCTTGTCCAGCGCTGGCGCGCTCAAACTGACCGAGGCGGACGCGTGCGTGCTGTCCGTCCCGGTGCGGCCGGGGGTGATGCGGTCATTCCAGACGCCGGTGGCGGTGGCGTTGTTGGGGCGCACATCCAACCCGGACACTGGCTCGGTCGGGTCAGCGGCGTAGTAATCGCGCACCTGAGCGCTGTAGCTCAGCGTCCAGGTGTCGCCGGCCTGCACCTGCGTCGGATCGGTCACGTGCCAGGTGATGACCAGGTTGAAGTTGGCATCCTGCACCACGCTCACCGGCGTCAGCGGGACGCCGTTGAACAGCGGCGCAGCGACCGCAGCGCAGTCGCCGTAGAAGCCGTTCGCGCCGACGCCGGGACCAGTGCCGCAGTAGTCAATGCCGTCAGGCAGCACGTCCACGATCACGTAGGGCGTGCCCGACGAGGCTGTGAAGTCGTAGTACTCAGAAATCCAGCCGTTGATGGTGTAGTTGATGATTTGATCTTGCAGCACGCTGCTGCTGCTGGCGCTTTTGGCGATCGAATGGTAGCCGCTGGTGACGGTCGCCGGCGGGTCGTCATCGGGCGTCGACGTCGTGCCGTCGGCGCTGGGGGTGGGGCCGTTCACCGGGTGCTGGTAAATGCCGGTCGCTTCGTAGGTATTGGTATGGATTACATCGGTCGGGATGATCCCACCGCTGAACGGGCCGCCGCCCACGATGATGCCATCGGCGAAGGTGCGGTAGGCATACGGGATGGCCGTGTCGTAGCCGAAGACACAGGTTTCGCCGGGGACCAGCGGGTTCAGATCCCACTGCAGGCGAATGCTGCCGTCGGACAGCAGCGTCCGCGCCGGCGTCGGGCTGGCGGGCGCGCCGCCGCCCGAACACACTACGGCGTCATTGCCCAGATAGGCCACACCAGGCGGGATGATGTCCACGACCTGAATGCCGGTGCTGGGGTTCAAAGGGTTGTTCACCAGCGTCAGCGTGTAGTCGTAAGGCCAGTTCACGCCGACGCCGCCCGCGCCGGCCGCATACGCGCCGGCCCCATTCACCTGCACCTCGCCCGTGTTGGGGTTCGAGCTTTTCTCCAGGTCGAACGCCTGCGGCTGGGCGGTGATGCTGGCGTAATCCGCAGCCGACGGCCCAGGGAAATACGCCCACGTGCCGCTCTCATCCGGCAGCGTATTGGCTTCCCAGCGATAGTCGATGGTGAAAGGCGTCCCGATATCAATCGTCGGGCTGAGCTGGGCCGTGCAGCTCAAGTTGATGCTTTCGTTCACCTCCAAGTTCTTGATGTTGTCGAAGGTGATGGTGGTCTCGCCGAGGCCCGGACCAGGCGCGACCGAGCTGGGCGGCAGCGAGCAGCTCCCCAGCGTGATGCCGGCCGGCAGCACGATGATGCCGGTGACGTTGTACAGACGATCGTTGAAATACGTCCCTGGCGCTGGCACCGGATCATTGGTGACCGCGATGCTGACCGTGATGCTGCCCCCCACCAGCGGCTCGCCGGTGATGCTCGCCGACCCGGCCAGCGTGCCCACGGCCAGCACGGAAGGCGTCACGATCAATAGGAGCAGCAGCAGCGCCGCCGCCGCCCAGTACCGATAGCTTCTACCCCACCTGATATAGCCTTTCATCTTCATCTGCCCACCTTGCGCGACAAAATCTGGATGAAACTAAAGAGCTTATCGCACTTCCTATCTTAACCCCAATTCAACTATTGCAATATGTAAAATTTACAGCGTATCGAATTTCGCACAAAAAATTCACATTTTTTTGACGAATTGGCGGCTCCACAGAACGGCGCAGTAGATACCTTCGCCTTCACCGCTCGGCGGATGAGGGCTTTCTTGCGCGGATGAGCTCGCTCCATCTTCAGGGGCATTTCTGATGTCTCCTGCCAGCAGGTCGCCAATAATCAGCGGACAGATGACAGCAGCTTAGAGCATACAGTTTGATGACGCCTGTTTTAGATCAGGAAGGCGAGATCGATGTCAGTGGTCGAACACCTGTACGCTGACCAGTTCGGCAGCTTCATCGGCAAATATTCGGAGCGCCTCAAAATCACCCACAACGGCCAAACGCTGCAGCAAGCGCCGCTGCTGCACCTGAAGAGCGTGACCGTGGCCAACGCCGGCATCGGCATTTCCTCCGACGCCATCGCCGCCTGCTGCGAGCGCGGCATCCCGATCATACTGCTGGACGCCGCCGGCGCGGTCTACGCTTCGATCTACGCCTCTGGCCTGGTGGGCACTGTCCAGACCCGCCGCGAGCAGCTCTTGGCCTTCTACGATGACCGCCGCGCCCACCTCGCCTTGGCCTTCAGCACGGCCAAAGTGCGCAACCAAGCCGCCACCCTGGCCTACTGGGCGCGCAACCGCCGCGACGCCCACCCAGCCGATGCCGAACAGCTCCTCCAGGCTGCGCGCGACGTGCGCGTCTACGCCGACCAGATGGCCGACCTCCCCTGGGACGAGAGCCTATACGATCGGCTGATGGGCTTCGAAGGCCAAGCCGCCCGCCTCTACTGGCAGGCCGCCCGGCTGCTGGCCCCGGCGGAGTATCGCTTTGAGGGACGCATTGGCCGCGGCGCGGCGGATCCGCTCAACAGCCTGCTGAACTACGGCTACGGCATCCTGTACGCCCAGGTCGAGCGCGCCATCATCCTCAGCGGCCTCGATCCCTACGCCGGCTTCCTGCACGCCGATCGTCCCGGCAAGCCCAGCCTGGTGCTCGATCTGATCGAGGAATTTCGCCAGATCGTCGTCGATCGTCCCGTGTTCGGGCTGGCAGCTCGGCGCTACACCGTCGCCCAGGACGATGCCGGCCGGCTCGCCGCCGATACCCGCCGCGACTTCGCCGGCAAAATCCTCAAGCAGCTCGACAGCAGCGCGCGCTATGACGGCGAGCGGCCACCGCTGCGCCATATCATCCAGCGCCAGGCGCGGCAGCTCGGCGCCTATGTGCGCGGCGAGCGCGACGCCTACATCCCCTTCACCCTGGACGACTGAACGCTTACAGGCCAACCCGCATGTACGTCATCGTCTTCTACGATGTCACCAGCAGCCGTATCCGCAAGAAGATCGCCGATGCCTGCCTGGACTACGGCCTCGATCGCACCCAGTTCAGCGCCTTCGTCGGCGACATCGCCCCCGGCCATCAGCGCGAGCTGATGACCAAACTGCGCGACCTGCTCGGCGACCAGCC
>CALAJK010000111.1 GCA_937922795.1 uncultured Anaerolineae bacterium | reverse complement strand
CTCTGTGCTGTCTGCGGACATCAGGCTCACGCCGATGTCAACGCTGCTCTAAACATTGCTTATTGGGCGTCAGTCAATGCGCCTAATGTCTCGGATGCACCTGCCATCAACGCTGCTGTCACCGAAGCGGCGGGTGCAGCGTCAGGGACAAGCCAGCTGCTTTAGCGGCTGGTCGTTGACAGGCTTCCTCTCTGCTTTGAGTCCTCCAAAGCTGATACGAGATGCTGCAGCAACGCTGAAAACCTATTCGGGTCGTCGGTTAAACCACTAAGACTCAGGAATCACAACCCGCCTACTTTAACAATAACTCATCGTATTCTCATAAATACTATAGCGAAAATCACGCCGATAAACACCAGTCCAAACGCCGATGGTCTGCCGCGCCAGGATATGGTGACATTCATCGCCGGTCGGCATGATGCTCGTCACGAATCGCTTACAATACTCATCAAATGACAATTGCCTATCACATCTGGTACAGGCTGGTGCGCGGCACAGGCGGGGCTTTTGGGCCGCCGCGCCTGGTCAGGTCGCCAGGATCATCGTCCGTGGTTTACCCCGGCGGGGAGCCCGCGCGTTACAATCACGTCCGGTGAAACCGATCCAGCCGGCGAGGCGCTGTCACAATGGACCAAGCGACGCTCATCCTCAACCGGGTGCTGCCCATCTTCATCCTCATCGGGCTGGGTTATCTCATCCGCCGCCGCCAGTTCCTGCCGGAAAGCACGGTGGACGATCTGCGCAAGATCGCCGTCAACCTGGCGCTGCCGTCCGTGCTGTTCCTGTCCTTCTTGCAGATGGAGCTGCAAGCCGGGTATCTGGCCATCATCCTCCTGGTCTTCCTGCTGTGCGTGGCGCTGTTCGGCCTGGGGCGCGGGCTGAGCCGCCGTGTGCAACCGCTGCGCCTGTATTTCCCGTTCATGATGACCGGCTTTGAGTACGGCATGTTGGGCGTCAGCCTGTTCGGGAGCGCCTACGGGCTGGAGAACATCGGCTACATCGCCGTCGTGGATCTGGGGCACGAGCTGTTCATCTGGTTCGTGTTCCTGGCGTTCCTGCTCATGCTGCGCGACGGCCTGAGCAGCTCGCGCCAGATCGCCCAGGCTTTCTTCCGGTCGCCGGTGATCCTCGCCATCCTGTCGAGCCTAGTCCTGAACCTGCTGGGGGCGCGGGATTTCCTGTACCAAGCGCCAGTGGCCGGGGCGATCATCGCCAGCTTGCAGCACCTCAGCAGTTTCGTCATCCCGCTCATCCTCATCATCGTCGGCTACGGCATTCGCCTCAACCGCGCCGGCCTGCGCGACGCGGCGCTGGTGATCGGCGTGCGGCTGGCGCTGCTCATCCCGCTGGCGCTGATCGTGAACCGAGTGTTCATCGGCGGCCTGCTCGGCCTGGGCGCGCCGTTTGAGGCGGCGCTGTTCACGCTGCTGGTGCTGCCGCCGCCCTTCATCGTGCCGCTGTACATGAAGGCCGGGCTGCCGGAAGAGCGCCAGTACGTCAACAACGTGCTGACGCTGTACACGGTCGTCTCGCTGGCGGTGTTCGTCGTCTACTTCATCCTTAACCCGACGCTGTAGACCGCTTGCTCTCAGCCGGCGGCGGTGGGTATAGTTGGCGCTCAACTATCGGAGCTCAGTGTTTGAGGGCGCGCCAACGATGCTACCGGAGCTGGATACCATCCCGGTTCGGCCGGATGAACGCTTTGATGAAGCGCGGCTGGCCGACTATCTACGCGGGCGGCTGGCAGGAGCCGACGCGCCGCTGTCTGTGCGCCAGTTCGGCGGCGGCGCGGCCAACCTGACCTACCTGCTGGATTACGGCGCGCAGCAGTACGTGCTGCGCCGGCCGCCGCTGGGGCCGGTAGCGCCATCATCCCACGATATGGGGCGCGAGTACCGGGTGCTGGCGGTGCTGTACCAGGCCTATCCCTACGCGCCGCGCGCCTTCCTGTTCTGCGATGACCCGGACGTGATCGGCGCGCCCTTTCTCGTGATGGAACGCCGCCACGGGGTGGTCGTGCGGCGCAGCCTGCCGCAGGTTTTCGCCCCCATCGCCGACGCGCCGCAGCGCATGAGCGCCGCGCTGGTGGACGCGCTGGTTGACCTACACCGAGTCGACTACGCGGCGCTGGGGCTGCAAGGGCTGGGCAAACCGGCCGGGTTCATCAGCCGGCAGGTGGAGGGCTGGTATGGGCGCTGGCAGAACGCTCAGACTCATGATCTGCCGGCGATGGACGCTGTCTACGCCTGGCTCAAAGCCAACCTGCCGCCGGACGCTGCGCCGGCGCTGGTGCATAACGACTTCAAGCTGGATAACGTCATGCTGGCGGCGGACGATCCCGGCCGGCTGGTGGCGGTGTTCGACTGGGACATGTGCACGCTGGGCGACCCGCTGTCCGACCTAGGCGCGCTGCTCACTTACTGGTCACAGCCCGACGACCCGCCCTATTTGCAGATGGCCGCCATGATGCCGGTCGGCGACAGCCGCTTCTGGACGCGCGAACAACTGGTGGCGCGCTACGCCGAACGCAGCGGGCGCGACGTGGCGCACCTTGGCTTCTACCACGCGCTGGGGGTGTTCCGGCTGGTGGTCATCGCCGCCCAGATTTACCTGCGCTACCGGCGCGGCCAGACGCAGGATGCGCGCTTCGAGGCGTTCGGGACGATGATCCCGCTGCTGGCGCGGCGGGCGCAGGAGCTGACCGCCAGCGCCTGAGCGGCAGGACGCGGGCGAACAGTCCATCTCTCAGGCTCATAAGGAGATAGTCGCCATGACCGAACCACGCCTCATGATCGTGACCACCGCCCCGGCCGACGCGGTCGAGCCGATCCTGGACGCCATCGCGGCAGCGGGCGGCGGCGTCATCGGCCACTACACCCACTGCGCCTTCACCAGCGCCGGCCTGGGGCGATTCAAGCCGGGCGCGGCGGCCAGCCCGCATGTCGGCCAGCGCGAGCAGATCAACGCCGTGGACGAGGTGCGCATCGAGACCTTCTGCCGCCGCGCCGACGCGCGCGCCGTGGTGGCCGCCCTGCGCGGCGCGCATCCTTACGAGGAGCCGGTGATCTATCTGATCCCGCTGCTAGATGAGGCTGCACTGTGAGGGGCGAGCGGCGCGCGCTACAATACCGCGCGTGACCGTGCTAGAGGAAAACCGGTATGGATTTCGATCTGACGCAGGAACAGAGATTATACCAGCGCGCCGTGCGCGATTTTTGCGAGGGCGAGATCAAGCCGTATGCCGCCCAGGTGGACGCGACCGGCGAACTGCGCTGGGAGGCCATCCGCCAGATGCCGGCGCTGGGGCTGACCGGCCTGCAAGTGCCGGAGGAATACGGCGGCGCTGGCTTGGACACGGTGATGGCCTCGATCGCTGTCGAAGAACTGGCGCGGGCGTGCGGCTCGACGGCGCTGTCCGTCTCGGCGCACAACGGGCTGTGCTGCGGCCCGCTGGTCAACTGGGGCACGCCGGCTCAGAAAGCACGCTATCTGCCGCGCCTGACCAGCGGCGAGGCGCTGGGGTCGCTGGCGCTGACTGAGCCAGGCGCTGGCTCAGACCTGGCGGGCGGCGTCCAGACCAGCGCCGTCCGCGAAGGCGACAGCTGGGTGATCACCGGCAGCAAGGCCTGGATCACCAACCCGCGGTATGCGCCGGTCATCATCACCCTGGTCCGCACCGACAAGCAGGCCGGGGCGCGCGGCTTCAGCATGCTGCTGGTCGAGCCGGGGACGCCGGGGCTGACCATCCACCCGCCAGAGAAGAAGATGGGGCTGAACGGCTCGCCGACGCAGATGCTGAGCTACGACGGCGTGCGCGTGCCGCTGGACGCCCTGCTGGGCGAGGCTGGCCGCGGCTTTCACCAGACGATGCAGACGCTGGACGCTGGGCGCATCAGCATCGGCGCGCTCAGCGTCGGGCTGGCGCAGGCGGCGTTCGAGGAAGCGGTCAAGTACGCCCAGGCGCGGCGGGCGTTCGGCAAACCCATCGCCGAGCACCAGGCCATCCAGTGGATGATCGCCGACGCCGCCCTGGAAATCGAGGCCGCCCGGCTGCTGGTCTACCGCGCCGCCTGGCTGAAGGATCAGGGGCGGGACTTCAGCAAAGCCGCGGCCATGGCCAAGCTCATGGCCAGCGAGGTGGCCGAAAAAGTCTGCCGCAGCGCCATCCAGATCCACGGCAGCTACGGCTACAGCCGCGAATTCCCCGTCGAGCGCATCTACCGCGACCAGCGGCTGATGACCATCGGCGAGGGCACGAGCGAAATCCAGCGGCTGGTGATCGCCCGTCATACCCTGCGGGAGTTCGGCTAGTTGGCGGATGCCCGCCTGCGCCTGCTGCTGGCCTGCCTGCTGCTGGGCGCCTATCTGCTGGTCTATACCCCGCGCATCGACTCCATTGACGGCCAAGCGCTGCTGGCGGCGGCCGCCGCTGTCGCTCGTCACGGCGCGCCGGTGATCGGGGCGATCGGCGCGCAGGATGCGCTGCTGCCGATCGATCACGCCCGGATGACGGCTTTCGGCGTCGATGGCGCGCCCTACACCAAAAAAGGGCTGACCCCGTCGCTGCTGCTGCTGCCCTTCGTCCTAGCGGCCGATGCGCTCCCCTGGCTGGGGACGCGCGCCGCCGCCATGCTGTCCACGCCGCTGGTGACGACGGCGACGGCGCTGGCGCTGTACGTCTTCGTGGGCTGGTTAGGGTATCGCCCGCGCACGGCCTTCGCCGTCGGGCTGGTCTACGGCCTGGCGACGCTGGCGCTGCCTTATGTACGCACGCTCTACGGCGAGCCGCTGGCGGCGCTGCTGCTGCTGCTGGCGGTCATGGGCGCGTTCCGGGCGCGGGCGGGCGATTGGCGCGGGCAGGCGCTGGCCGGAGCCTGCCTGGGGCTGCTGGCGGGCGTCAATCTGGTCAGCGTAGCCCTCATCCT
>CALAJK010000110.1 GCA_937922795.1 uncultured Anaerolineae bacterium | reverse complement strand
ACCGCCGGGCAAACTGATCTTGACCCGCGGCTTACCGCGTGTGCTCGATCTCCTGGCGACCCATGCCATTTTAGAGCGGCACCTTGAGGAACACGGAGATTTACCCCCCTTCGTCAAGCGTTTGTTCGCCGCTTATGGCTTTTCTCTTCGCCACGGATTTATGTCCGGTTCTCAGAAATTGGCCGTAGACAGCGACGTTAAATCCTGATAAACTTTTCGCTCTTGTAGAAGCAACGAGGTGATGGAATCATGCGTGTTTCGACCTCCATCAAGCCGCGCTGCCCGAAGTGCCGCGTGATCAAACGTCACGGGCGGGTGATGATTATCTGCGATAATCCCAAGCACAAGCAGCGCCAGGGCTAACTGAAGGACGACAAGGAAAAACACTATGGCGCGTATCGAAGGGGTTGACCTGCCCCGTGACAAGCGAGTCGAAGTTGCACTGACTTACATCTATGGGATTGGCCGCCCGACCAGCAAGCGCATCCTGGCCGCGAGCGGTGTCAACCCGGACACGCGCGTCCGCAACCTGACTGAGGATGAGATCCAGCGCCTCCGTGAGGAGATCAGCAAGCTGACGACCGAAGGCGATCTGCGCCGAGAGGTGCAGTTGAATATCAAACGCCTGCAGGAGATCAGCAGCTACCGCGGGATGCGCCACCGCCGCAGCCTGCCGGTGCGCGGCCAGCGCACGCGGACGAACGCGCGCACGCGCCGCGGTCCGCGCAAGACTGTCCCAGGGCGCGGCCGTCGTCGCGGCGCGACCAAGAAATAGCGCCATTCCACCGGTTAGGACGGCCGGCGCGGGGACTCGGCAGCCGCCGGCGCACTGCGCAGCCATACGTATTCGGAATGATGCGCCCTTCCATCGTTTGCTGGCGGGGCGCGTTTTCCCGCCAAATGCCATTGTGGAGAGGGTTGAATGGCACGGACTACGAGCACGAAAAAGGCCACTGGACGTCGGGCAGTCAAGAAAGTCGTCAAGAATGTCCCGTATGGGCAGGCGCATATTCACGCCACCTTCAACAACACCATCGTGTCCATGACCGACCAGCTAGGCAACGTGATTGCCTGGTCGAGCGCGGGCACGACAGGTTTCAAGGGCAGCCGCAAGAGCACGCCCTACGCCGCCCGGATGGCGGCCCAGACCGCGTCGGAAGCGGCTCAGAGCCACGGGATGCAGGAAGTGGATATTTTCATCAAAGGGCCTGGCCCTGGCCGCGAGGCGGCGATCCGCGCCATCCAGGGCAGCGGCCTGAAGGTGCGCTCCATCACCGATGTGACCCCCATCCCGCATAATGGTGTTCGCCCGCCGAAACGCCGCCGCGTGTGACGGTTTTTGCTAGGCCATCTTCAAGCCGGCGCGAAACCAGGAGGGTATGGCATTGGTTCTGAATAATTTGGTGCTGCCTCATAAGGTCGAAAGTGACGCCGCCTCCCGCAACTATGGGCGGTTCATCATCAGCCCGCTGGAAAGCGGCTTCGGGCAGACGCTGGGGATTGCGCTGCGCCGCTCGCTGCTGTCCAGCCTGCCTGGCGCGGCCGTCACCAGCATCCGCGTCTCGGACGTGCATCATGAGTTTTCGGCGATACCGGGCGTCCGCGAGGACATGACCCAGCTCATCTTGCAGGTCAAACAGCTTCGCTTGAAGCTGTACGAGGGCGATTCGGCGCGGCTGCGGCTGGAGCACCGCGGCGCGGGCACCGTCACCGCCGCCGACATCATCTGCCCGCCAGAGGTGGAAATTGTCAATACCGACCTGTATTTGTTCACGGTGGATGCCCCCGACGCGCACCTGGAAGTCGAGTTCGAAGTCCAGGCCGGCCGCGGTTACAGCCCGGCGGAAGAGCGGGGCCGGCTGCCGATCGGCGAGCTGCCGGTGGATGCCATTTTCAGCCCGATTCGCCGCGTGAATTTCGACGTCGAACGCGCGCGCGTCGGCCAGCGCACCAACTACGACAAGCTCATCATCGAAATCTGGACGGACGGCACGATCCGCCCTGAAGATGCGCTCAGCCAGGCCGCGCAAATTCTAATGAAGCACCTGACGGTGATCGGCGGCGTGGCCCCCGACGAATACAGCCCGATCAGCGAGGGCGTTGAGACGGCCGACGAGGCGCATGGGCGGCGGCCTGAACTGTACGACAAACCGATCGAGGAGCTTGACCTGAGCGTGCGGGTGTTCAACTCGCTCAAGCGCACCGGCATCACCACCGTCGGCGACGTGCTGGACATGCTGATGCGCGGCCCGGACGCCATGCTGGCCATCCGCAACTTCGGCGAGAAATCGCTGGACGAGCTGGTGACCAAGCTGCGCGAGAAGAACTATCTGTCGGACGATATCGAATACTCGCTGCACAGCAGCCGTGAAGATTGAGGACGCACCATGCGACATCGGGTAGCCGGTAAAAAACTGGGACGCAACAGCGCCCAGCGCAAAGCGCTGCGGCTGGCGCTGACGCGCTCCCTGCTGGAGAAAGAACGCATCCAGACCACCCGCGCCAAAGCCGATTTTGTGCGCGGGCACGTGGAGAAGCTCATCACCCTCGCTAAACGCAGCAAGCGGCACGATGATCCGGCGCGGGTCGTCCACGCCCAGCGCATCGCCGCCAGCCGGCTGAACAACGACCGCGAGGTGGTGCAGAAGCTGTTTAACACCATTGCGCCGCGCTACGAGAACCGCGCCGGCGGCTATACCCGCATCATCAAGCTGGGGCCGCGTAAGGGCGACGCCGCTGAGATGGTGCTGCTGGAGCTGGTTGACCGCGAAGACTGATGGCCACGCGCTACCGCGCGACGCTGGCGTATGACGGGACGGCCTATCAGGGCTTTCAGCGGCAGGCCGGCGGCATTCCAACCATTCAGGGCGCGGTAGAAAGCGCGGTGGCGGCCGCTACCGGCCAGGCGGTGACGGTGATCGCCGCTGGGCGCACGGACGCAGGCGTTCATGCGACCGGCCAGGTGATCGCCTTTGACGTGGACTGGCGGCGCGGCGACGCGGCGCTGCTGCGGGCGGTCAATGCGCATCTGCCGGATGACATCGCCCTGCAGGACATTCGGCGGCAGCCGGGCTTTCATCCCCGCTTCGATGCGCTGGCGCGGTGCTATGCCTACCGGGTGATCGTCGCTGAGCAGCGCCAGCCGCTGGAGCGGCAGCGCGCTTGGTGGATGCGCCAGCCGCTGGATGGGGAGCGTTTAGCGGCGGGCGCAGCGCGGCTCATCGGCCGCCACGATTTCGGCGCGTTCGGCCAGCCGCCCCAGGGCGAGAGCACTGTCCGCGAGGTCTATCTCTCGGTCTGGGACTGTCGCCCAGCGCCGCATGGGGTAGAGTGGACGTATCGCATCGAGGCGAACGCTTTTTTACAGCATATGGCGCGGCGGATCGTCTGGCTGCTGGCGCAGCTGGGGCGCGGCGCGCTGTCGCTGGCCGAATTCGAGGCGATTTTCCGGCAGGCGCAGCTGGCTCAGGTCAAGGGCATCGCGCCGGCGCACGGTCTGACGTTGGAGATGGTGCGCTATCCAGCCGACGCCGCGGCAGAGACTGGATGGGAGACGAGCGGGTGAGACGCCCGCCGGAGGATGGAACTGTGAGAACCAAAACATACGTCACCAAAGCAGCGGATATTCAGCGCGAATGGTGGATTGTGGATGCTAAAGGCCAGAATCTGGGGCGTCTCGCATCGCAGATTGCGCCGATTCTGCGCGGCAAACACAAGCCCATCTTCACCCCGAACATGGATGTAGGCGACTACGTCATCGTCATCAACTGTGACCAGGTCACGGTCACCGGCAATAAGCTGGACGAGAAGATGTACTACCGCTATTCGGGATACCCCAGCGGCCTGAAAGCCGTCACGCTGCGCACCCAGATGTCCCGCTTCCCGGAACGGGTGCTGCGCAAAGCGGTCAAAGGGATGCTGCCCGATGGCGCGCTGGGACGCAACATGCTGAAGAAGCTCAAAGTCTATGCCGGCGCGGAGCATCCACACGCCGCACAGAAGCCTAAAGTGTTAGAGCTGAAGGAAGGGTAGCGTCGATGATTGGACAGTATTACGAAGGGATTGGCCGCCGCAAGGCCGCGACCGCCCGCGTGCGCATCTTTCCTGGCGGCACGGGCATCTTGACGATCAACGACAAGGATGGCAGCGACTATCTGCCGCGAGCCGGCGATATTGACATCCTGCTGGAGCCGCTGACGCTGATCGGCCAGCAGCGCACCTTTGACGTGAGCGTCCATGTCAGCGGCGGCGGCATCTCCGGCCAGCGGGACGCCATCCGGCTGGGGCTGGCGCGGGCGCTGGTCAAGCTCGATCCGGAGCTGAAGGCGCAGCTTCGTTCGCATGACCTGCTGACGCGCGACGCCCGCGTGAAGGAACGCAAGAAGCCCGGCCTGAAGCGCGCCCGCAAGGCCCCCACCTACACCAAGCGCTAAGCCTGACCATCGCCCCCTGGGCGCAAATCGAGTATCATTTCGGGCAAGATCTCATTCGGTCTTGCCCTTGTGTTTTTGGGGAGGCGAGCATGAGCGATATGCTGACGGCATCGGCGCTGATGGCGCATGTGCGGACGCTGGCGGATGACATCGGGCCGCGCCCGGCTGGGACGCCGCGCGAGGCGCTGGCGCACGACTATGTGCGGCAGGCGCTGGCCGACCTGGGCATCGCCGATGTGGAGACGCTGACTTTCCGCGCCCCGGATACCTGGGGCTATTCGCTCATCCTGCCGGCGGCGGCCGCCCTGCTGGGCAACTTCCTGCCGGGGCGGCGGGGGCGCTTCCTGGGCGGGCTGATCTCGCTGCTGGCGACCTATACGCTGTGGCAGGCGATGGGCGCGCGCCGCCCGGTCATCAACGAATTCGTCCCTGACGGCCCCAGCGCCACCCAGATCGTCCGCATCCCGGCGCGAGAAGCGCGGCGGCATACCCTGGTCTTCATCGGCCATGTGGACGCCAACAAGCACCGGCTGACGTTTACGCCGGCCTTCAAGCGGATGCTGGTCTCATCGAGCGCATTGGGGTTGAGCGCCGCCGCCCTGAACGGGCTGATCCAGTTGATCCGGTCGGTGGGGCCGCGTCGCGCCTTCGGCTTCGACTACCGGCTGACGCTGCTGGCGCTGGCCGGCGCGCTGGCGCTGCGCATCGCCGATGAGCAGGGACCGTGGATTGACGGCGCCAACGACAACGCCACCGCGGTCGCCTGCCTGCTGGGGCTGGCCGGCTACTTCCACGCCAACCCGCTGGCGCATACCGAAGTGTGGCTGGCGTTCACCGGCGCGGAGGAGGTGGGCGGCCTGGGCATGCACGCCCTGCTCGACGCCTACGGCGATCGGCTGCGCGACGCCTACTTCCTGGATTTCGAGATGGTCGGCGCGGGCAGCCTGGCCTACGTCACCCGCCATTCCGGCCTATCGGGGTTCGATGCCTATACGCCTGACCCGGAGTCGGCGGCGCTGGCGGCGGAGACGGCGCGGCGCCACCCGGAACTTGGCGTCCAGGGCGCGCCGATGACCATCCTGGAGGAGGTGGCCGTGCTGCGCAGCCGGGGCTACCGTGGGCTGTGCCTGGTGGGCGTGGGGGACGATGGCTTTCTGGTCAACTGGCACCAGACTTCGGACACCAGCGCCCAGATCGTCCCGGAGACGCTGGAACGCGCCGCCCGCTTCGCCGTCGCCTACGCCCAGGCAGTAGACGGGCGGTAGGCAGGAATTTTAAGCGCCTGAGTGAAGCTGCCTTCGAAACAGGACACTCCCGCATGACTCTCACCATTGTCGGCCTGGGGCCGGGCGAACTCGATGACCTGTCACGCAAGGCCTTCCGCACCCTGAAGGGCGCGCGCACCGTTTACCTGCGCACCGCCCGCCATAACTGCGTCTCGTGCCTGCCGCAGACCGGCCAGACCTACCACAGCTTTGACAGTCTGTACGAGCAGCATGAGCGTTTCGAGGAGGTGTACGCGGCTATCGTGGCGCAAGTGCTGGCGGCGGCGCGCGCCGGCGACGTGGTCTACGCGGTCCCTGGCGACCCGCTGGTGGGCGAGGCCACGGTGACCGAACTGCTGCGGGCGGCGCGAGCCGAGGGCATCCCGGTCGAGATCGTCAGCGGCATCAGTTTCGTCGAGCCGGCGCTGGCGCTGCTGGGCGTGGACGCGCTCGATGGCCTGCAAATCCTGGACGGGCTGGCGGTGGCGGCGCACCATCACCCGCCGATCAACCCCGATCTGCCGGCGCTGCTGGGGCAGGTGTACAGCCGCGAGGTGGCGTCGGAGATCAAGCTGACGTTGATGAACCAGTATCCGGATGAGTTCCCGGTGTCGCTGATCCATGCCGCCGGCACGCCCGCGGCGCAGGTCGAAGCGCTGCCGCTGTACGCCATCGACCGCAGCCCGCACATCACCCACCAGACGGCGCTGTTCGTGCCGGCGCTGGGGAATATGTCCAGCTTTGAACAGATGCAGGAGGTGATCGCCCACCTGCGCGCCCCGGAAGGCTGCCCCTGGGATCGCGAGCAGACGCACCTATCGCTGCGCAAATACCTGCTGGAAGAGGTCTATGAGGTGCTGGAGGCGCTCGACCACGAGGATGCGGACGCCCTATGCGGCGAGCTGGGCGACCTGCTGCTGCAGGTCGTGCTCCACGCCCAGATCGCCGTGGAAGACGGCGAGTTCACCATGGCCGACGTCATCAGCCGCATCAACCGCAAGCTGATCCGCCGCCACCCGCACGTGTGGGGCGATGTGGCCGTCAGCGGCGCCGAACAGGTGGTGACCAACTGGGACGCGCTCAAGCGCCAGGAGCACGCCGAACAGGGCATCCAGCGCGCCTCGCTGCTGGACGGCGTGCCCAAGGGGCTGCCCGCGCTCATGCGGGCTTACGAATACCAGGCCAAAGCGGCCAAACCGGGTTTTGACTGGGAGCGCGTGGAGGACGTGATCGCCAAGCTGCACGAGGAGCTGGACGAGCTGCTGACCGCCGCGCCCGGCGACCGCGCCGAAGAGTACGGCGACCTGCTGTTCGTGCTGGTGAACCTGGCGCGCTGGTGGAAGATCGAGCCGGAGGCGGCGCTGCGAGCGGCCTGCGACAAGTTCTACCGCCGCTTCCGCTACATCGAGGAGACGCTGGCCGCTCAGGGGCGCACGCCGAACGACTCCGATCTGGCCGAGATGGACTCGCTGTGGAACCAGGCCAAGACCAACGGCTTGTAGCCGCGCGGGGCGGGTTCAGGGTACACTGACGGCAAATTGGCATTTGCAGGAGGGCTTTTGCTATGGCCGTCGCCCGCGCCTTTGACCTCAAAATCAAACTAGACCCGGATTACACCCGCCTGCGCCGCGCTCTGCTGCGCCAGGGCGAACTCGACCGAGTGCCGCTGCTGGAACTGAAAGCTGATGAAGAGGTGATCGCCGCGCTCATGGGCGTGGACGCGCCGCTGTGGCTGGACGCGGCCGAAAAAGAGCGCTGGACGGCGCTAGAAGTGCGGTTCTGGCATGAGCTGGGCTACGATGCCGTGCGGATGCGCGCCGGGCTGCGCCTGCCGGTGAAGAAGGAGGCCGCCCAGGATACGGCGCTGCTGCAGCGGGCGCAGCGCGAGTGGCAGAGCGAGTCTGAAGGGCCGATCGCCAACTGGGACGACTTCGAACGCTACCCCTGGCCGCGCCCGCAGGACGCCGATTTCTCCCAGATCGAGTATGCGGCGCGCATCCTGCCGCTGGGCATGAAGCTGCTCGTCAGCCCGTATGGGATGCTCGAACCGCTGATGTGGCTGATGGGCTACCAGCCGTTCGCCCTGGCGCTGTACGACCAGCCCGACCTGATCCAGGCGATGGCCGACAAGATCGCCGGCATCTACGTGCCGATCTGTGAAGCGCTGCTGGAGATGGACGCGGTGATGGGGCTGTTCGTCGGTGACGACATGGGTTTCAAGACGGCCACGATGGTGGCGCCGCAGCACCTCCGCCAGTACGTGTTTCCGTACCATAAGAAGCTGGCGGCCATGGCCCACGCCCACGACAAGGTCTACATCTTGCATTCATGCGGCAACTTGGAGGCGATCATGCCCGAACTGATCGAAGATGTGGGCATCGACGCCAAACATTCGTTCGAGGACGTCATCCTGCCGGTTGAGGCTTTCAAAGCCCGCTACGGCGACCGCATCGGCGTGGTCGGCGGCATTGACATCAATCTGCTGGCGTCCGGCACGGAAGACCAGGTGCGGGTGCGGGTGCGGCGGGTGCTGGACGCTTGTATGCCGGGCGGCGGGTACGTCCTGGGGACGGGCAACAGCGTGACCAACTACATCCCGCCGCGCAACTTCCTGGCGATGGTGGAGGAAGGCCACCGCTGGCGATCTGGCTAGACGCGCGCCGGCGCGCAGCCGCCGCCCAGCGCCTCACGCTGCCGGGTCGGGGTCATGATGCGTCGGTCTCTTTGCGCACGTCGGCGAAGCGCCCGCCGGTGATGCGCTCCAGTTCCGCCAGCTTCAGCCCGAAGATGGCGTTGCTGGCCCCGCCCGCCGGGTAGACCTGCTCATAGCGGCGCAGCGAGTCGTCCAGCAGCACCGGCAGCCCCGGCGTGCGGTGGCCAACCGGCGGCATCCCACCCGGCGCGTAGCCGTAGATGGCGATGCACTGCTCGGCGCTGGCGAACTTCACCCGCTTGCGGCTGACGTCGAACAGCCCGGCCAGCTTTTTCTCGTCGACACGCTGGTCGCCGCTGGCGACTACCAGGATCGGCTGGTCATCAATCAGGAAGGCTAGGCTCTTGGCGATCTGTCCCAGTTCACAGCCGACGCTGTCCGCGGCGAGCTGTGAGGTCGCCGTCGAGTTCTCAAACAGGCGGATCGTCGTGCCGGGCAGCAGCGCATCCAGGGCGGCCTGCACATGGGCCGGTGTCAGCGATTCCATAGCATCGGTTCTCCCAGAGGGCAGCGAACGCACGCATTGTAACAGCCAGGGCGGGCGTCTTCCAGAGGCAGAGCGGCGGCCTCAGACACAGGAAGCTCGGCAAGGCCGCGACAGAGCGGTCAGGTTATCTTAATTTAATGCCAGCAGAGGGGAAAGCTGCCGCCAAGCTGATATGTCAAATGTCATATCGGGCGCAGGATATCGGTATCTATTTTGCGCTGACCGGCGAAACCCTTTACAATAGGTCTCCCGGTATCGTCAAAGTGGATTGAGCAGGCGCTTATGAGCGATTTGGAGGACGCGAGACGTATTCGGATCGGGCAGACCTGGCTGGAGCTGGTGTTGGGCGATATCACCCAGCAAGACGCAGACGCCATCGTCAACGCGGCCAACAGCTCGCTGCTGGGGGGCGGCGGCGTTGACGGGGCGATTCACCGCGCCGCTGGCCCCCAGCTTCTGGAAGAGACACGCAAGCTGGGAGGCTGTCCCACCGGCGAGGCGCGTATCACACGCGGCTATAACCTCAAGGCGCGCTACGTCATCCACGCCGTCGGGCCGGTTTACCAACCCGGCAGCCCGCGCAACCAGGCGCTGCTGGCCAGCGCCTATCGCAGCAGCCTCGAACTGGCGGTCCAATATGGTTTGCGCAGCCTGGCGTTCCCGTCAATCAGCACGGGGGCTTATGGTTATCCGCTGGAGGAGGCCGCGCCGGTCGCGCTGCAAACCGTGTGCGATTTCATCGCTGCGCCAACCTCGCTGGAATGGGTGAGGTTTGTGCTGTTCAACGCGCTGGCGCTGGCCGTATATACCCAGGCGCTGCAGATGATCCTCCGACGCCAGCGGGCTGACAGTGAACCCGCTTAAAACGCCATCACAATAGATCGGGTGCGGCATTCTGGAGCACGGCCAGCACATTCTGAAAGGTCTCGAAGTCGCCGTTGTTGACCAGCTTCCTCAGGCTGGCGTCAATCTCTGCGGCCGTCTCCATCACCTGCTGCCGGTACTCGTTGGCCTTGTCGGTCAGGAAAATGCGAACAGCGCGGCGATCGGCCGGATCAGGCCGGCGCTGGATCAGATCTTTGTGCTGCAGCTTGTCCAGAATCGGGGTGAACGAGGTGGCAGCGCGTCCGACGGCGCGCGCCAGCTCAGAAGCGTGCTGGCCGTCTTGTTCGTACAGCGCCCGCAGGATGTACCACTCGATCACCGTCAGTCCTAACGGCTCAACCGCCTGATTGTAGATTTGGCCGATGTTGCGCAGGGCGATATCCAGGTTGCACCAAAGAGAGCCGTTAAATCGCAGACCAGGCGAATTGTGAGTCATCGTCACTCCTAGCGTCATTACAATCCTTGAGTCCTGAGACTTCCGATATGCTATATTATCACTCAACATGAGTGAATGTAAGATTAAAATTACCTAAAAGCAGTTTATCGCCGTCCTGGAGCTTGTGCGGGGTCTCCGGTTTCAACCGTTCGCCGTTGACAAAAGTGCCGTTGGCCGAGCTCAAGTCAATGATGTGCAGGCGGCCGTGATACCGCACCAGCGCCGCGTGCCGGCGCGACACGCCGCGGCTCAGCGCGTTGTACCGCCCCAAATCCACGTCGGGTTCGTAGCTGCTCTTGTTATCCGAACGGCCGATCACCCAGCCTTCCGTGTCGGAGAGCCGGAGGGTGAAACTGTCTGCGGCGGACGGCCCCACCTGGATGATCAATTTCCCTCGCAGCGGAATGTCAGCCATCGTCCGTCAAACCTCACATCAAACTGTCTGCATCTGTGCCCACAACTGTTGAAAGTGATAATTATGATAAACGATTATCTTTGCTCTACCTATATCCAATTTGGTATTAACCGACAGGATAGGCGTCTGCCAATCGCGGCGCCGCATTTTCAGAAATAATTTACGCGCTAAGAGGTGACAAAAGGTTGATTTTGAGTTAAGATACGGTTGCAATTATCTCACTAATCCATCGAGAGTGCCACATGATCATGCAGAAATCGGGATGCCAGCGCTACGCTCCCTACTACCGAGAAGGCAAACTGCACCTGCCGCCGCCGACCGTCAACCTGCTGATTCAGGCCGGGCTGCCGCCCGAGCTGGGGCAAGCGGCGCTGGCGGGGCTGTCGCTCGACGAGCGCGAACAGATCGCCGCCATCAACCGAACGCTTGAAAAAGCGCTGCGCCAGTTGGAGCGATCCAGCGATCCCTTCCGCGCGCTCAGCTCCAGTGAGGCGCGCTTCATGCTGAACATGTAGGCTTTTGGTCGAAGACGAGCGATTTCAGCGCGCCTGGCGGCGGTTGAAGCGCACCTCAAACGCCGGCGACGGTCGCCACAGCTCGGCGTCGGGATGATCAGCCGGGGCTAGGCTCAACAGCACGTGCGCATCGCCATCTCGCAGGTAGTACACCAGATAATCAGTTCCAGGCCGCACCGGCGTGTGCGGCGCTAACTGTTTCGAAAACCGCACCAGGTTTCCATCTTCCCCGCGCAGGATCACCGGCCGCCAGAACAACCAGAATGGCCGCGCCTGCACGCCCTGCATCACCGCAAAATGCACCGGCGCGCGCGCGTACCGCCGCGCCCGCAGCGCCAGCATCACCCCCACCGCCGCCAGCCCGAACAGCGCCGCCAGGCCGAAGCCGCCCCACACCAGCGCGCCCAGCCGCGGCCCCAGCACCACAATTCCCGGCGCCAGCACCAGCAGCAGCGACACCAGCGGCGCGAACACCATATCTTTCCACTGTTCTGTCGTCAGCGTGCCGTGCCGGTTCATCAGCAGGCGGGCGCGCATCGGCTCGCTGACGCGGTCATCGAATGGCCTCATCGTAAACCCTCTCGACTGCTGCGGCGGCCGGCTTGCCGCGCGCCAGCCCCGGAAGCTGCAGCAGCGCGATGCTGGCCAGGATCAGCGCACCGCCCACGAGCTGAGCCGGCCGCATGCGCTCGCCTAGCAGCAGCGCCGCCCAAGTCAGCGTCAGGATCGGCTCGATCATCCCCAGGATGGCAGCGCGCGGCGCGCCCAACTGCTGGATGCCGCGGTTGAGGAAGAAGACCGGAAACACCGTGCTGAGCGTGGCCAGGCCGAGGATGCCGCCCCAGGCGTCCGGCGGCGGCGCGGCTACCGTCCGAAACGGCGCGAGCGCCAGGAACACCAGCAGCGCGCCGGTGACGGTATACGCGCCCACCTGGTTGATGGCGCGGTAGCCGCGCAGCACCCGCCCGCTGACGATGTAGTAGGCCGCCACTACGAACGCGTTGAACAGCGCCAGGATCACGCCGAGCCAGTTGTTATCCGACAGCCCCTGCCCGAAATCCGGCACGGTCAGCGCCACGCCGAGCAGGGTGAGGCCGAGCGCCGCCCAGCCGCGGGGCGGCAGCCGGTCGCCCAGCAGCGCTGAGAGGATGGCGACGAGCGAGGGGTAGGTGTAAAAGAGGACGATGAAGGTGCTGGCGGGCAGATACTGCAAGCCGGTGAACGCCGACAATGCCGCCAGGGCGATGAACGTCCCCACGCCCAGCAGCTTCAGGCGCGGCAGCCGGCGCTCCGGCGGGGGCAGGCGCAGCAGCCGCAGCGCCAGCCAGAACAGCGGAGCCGCCAGCAGGAAGCGCCACAGGGCGATATCCAGCGGCGTCATGCCCGCGGCCTGGACGGCTTTCACCCAGATGCTGAAGAACGAATAGCCTACGGCGGCCAGCAGCATGTACACCACACCGCGCCGGGGATCGTCGCTCATGACTGCCCTCCCTGCGCCGCCAGCCGCCGCCCAGGCCGGAGCTGCAGCAGCACCAGGCCGCCCAGCACGCAGGCCGCGCCCACGAGCTGCGCTGGCAGCAGCAGCTCGCCCAGCAGCAGCGCCGCCCAGGTCAGCGTCATCACCGGCTCGACCGTGCTCAGCAGCGAGGCCTGCGCCGGACCCAGGCGGCTCATCCCCGCGTAGAACGTGAACACCGGCACAGCGGTCGAGATCACCGCCACCCCCAGCAGGCCAGCCCAGGCGACCGGCGCGGCGGGCGTTTGCAGGCCGCGCGCGGCGGCGATTACCAGGCAGAAGAGCAGCGAGCCGGTGATGCTCCAGGCCCCCGCCTGGGCCCCGCCGCCCGCGCCGCGCAGCAGCCGGCTGCTGAGCAGGATGTACGCCGCGTACAGCGCCGCGTTGGCCAGCGCCAGCGCCACGCCCAGCGGCTCGGCGCCCTCAAAGCTGGCGGCGAAGTTGGGCATGGTCAGCGCCACGCCGATGAACATCAGCCCCAGCGCCGCCCAGCTGCGGGCCGGCAAGCGCTCGCCGAACAGCAGCGCGCCCAGCGCCACCATCGCCGGGTAGGTGTAGATCAGCACGGTGTACAGGCTGGCCGGCAGCCGCGCCAGCGCCTGAAACGCCACCAGCGCCACCACGCCGAACAGTACCCCCATCGCCAGCAGCCAGCGCCAGGGCAGCGCCGCCGACCGGGCAGGCGTCCCGCGCCGCCGGCTCAGCCACAGCCCGCCCCACATGGCCGGCGCCGCGATGATGAAACGCCAGATCAGCACATCCAGCGGGTCATCAAGGCCGCTGGCGTACACCCATTTGGTGAACACCGACAGAAAAGAATAGCCGGCCGCTGATACCAAAATCAGCAGCAGGCCGTCACGCTGGGTTCGACTCATCAACGCAGGTCGCCTACTTTCTCGTCGCGCCTGAACTTCACCAATATAAATGGGACTGCCGGGTTTGTGCAGTCCCATTTATGACCAGAACGCGTTAGGAATGGCGGTCAGCGGATGACGGTCGCCGCCAGAGTGACGGCGTCGGTCAGGTTGGTGACCACGACCGGGAACACGCCCATGATGAGCGTGCCCGCCGCCGCCGCATAGACACCCCAGTTGACGTAGCGCGTCGCGCCCGCCGCCGGGTCGCCCTCGCCTTCTCGCAGGTACATATTGACGATCACACGCACATAATAGAACGCGCTGATCACGCTGGTCACCACGCCGATGACCGCCAGCGGCACGAGCCCGGCGTCCAGCGTGGCTTTGAACACCACGAACTTGCCCAGGAAACCGGAAGTCAGCGGGATGCCCGTCAGGCTGAGCATGAACAGCGCCATCATCAGCGCCAGATCGGGCCGGGTTTTCGCCAGGCCGATGAAATCGTCCAGGCGCGTGCCAGCGCCGTCGTCCTTCTCGACGGCCATCGCCACGCCGAAGGCGCCCAGATTGGTGAACGTGTAGGCCAGCAGATACAGCAGCGCCGCCTGCACCGCCGCGTCCGCCATGCCCTGCGTGCCAGCCGCTGCCACCGCCATGAAGATATATCCGGCGTGAGCGATGGACGAATAGGCCAGCATCCGCTTGATGTCGCTCTGGGCGATGGCCACGATGTTGCCGAGGATGAGCGTGGCCGCCGACACCAGCCAGGCGAGCTGCTGCCACGCGGCGGTCGTCTGGCCGTCGGCCAGCACGAACGACGGCAGCGCCACCGCCAAAATCCGCAGCAGCGCCGCGAAGCCACCCGCTTTCGCGCCCACGCTCATGAAGGCTGTGACCGGCGTCGGCGCGCCTTCATACACATCAGGCGTCCACATGTGGAACGGCACGACGGCCACCTTGAAACCCAGGCCGACCAGCAGCAGGCCAGCCCCCACCAGCAGCAGGAACATGGGGCTGCCGCCCGCGGCCACAATCGCCGTCACCGCTTGAAAGATGGCCGGCAGGTTAGTCGTGCCGGTCGCGCCGTAGATGAGCGCCGCGCCGTAGACGAAGAACGCGCTGGAGAACGCCCCTAGAATGAAGTACTTCATGCCGCTTTCTTCAGACTTCGCCTCCGGCGCGCGGAAGGCCGCCAGCACGTACAGCGGGATGCTCAGCAGCTCCAGGGCGATGAACACCATCACCAGGTCGTTGGCGCTGGCCATGAACATCATGCCGCTGACGCTCATGAGCATCAGCGAATAGTACTCGCCGCGTTCGATCTGCGTCCGCTTGAGGTAATCCATGCTCAGCAGGATGCTGATGGCCGCTCCCACCAGGATGACGATGTTCAGGAAACCGCTGAACTGGTCGGCCACGAACATCCCCAGAAAGGCGTCGGCGGTCTGGTTGAACACCGCCAGGTTGAGCACGAAGCTAACGCCAATGCCGGCCAGCGCCAGCCAGGCCGTGATCTCTTTGCGGTCCTTAGGCACGACCAACAGATCGAGCAGCAGCAGCACGCACACGCCGAACGCCAAGCTGATGGCGGGGAGCGCAGGCGCTAGATTGAGGGCTTCTAACGTTGGGATTTCGAACATACTGTACCCCTGACCATCCCCGATAAAGCCAGTTCAAGTTTGGGGCGGGTTCAGCGCCCGCCCCCAGCGACGACTGCGCTCAGCTCAGCGCAGCGCCACGCTGGCAGCCACATCTGTCACCTGCGTCACCAGTTGGTTCACGCTGGCGTCCATCGAGCTGAAGAAGACGCCCGGCTGCAGGCCGATCCAGAAGATCAGGATGACGATCGGGACCAGCACCGCCAGCTCCTGCCAGTGCAGCGCCGGCAGGTTCTTGTTCTCTTCCTTGTCCAGCTCGCCCATGAACACCTTCTGGAACATGTACAGCATGTACACCGCCGCCAGGATGACCCCGATCGTGGCGAACAGGGTGAAGAAGAAGCCCAGATACTGGCTGCCGAACGACCCCAGCAGGATGGTGAACTCGCCGACGAAGCCGTTCAGGCCGGGCAGCCCCATGCTGCTGAGCGTGATGACCAGGCTGATGCCGCCGAAGACCGGCAGCACTTTCCAGATGCCGCCGAAAGCGTTCAGCGCTTTGGTATGGCGGCGTTCGTACAGCATCCCGACCATCAAAAACAAGCCGCCGGTGCTGATGCCGTGGTTGACCATTTGCAGGATGGCCCCAGCGATGCCCTGCTGGTTGAGCGCAAAGATGCCCAGCACGACGAACCCTAGGTGGCTCACCGACGAATAAGCGACCAGCTTCTTGACATCCGTCTGAGCGTAGCTGACCCACGCGCCGTAGATGATGCCGATCACGGCCAGCGCCGCCACCACTGGCGCCCAGGCGACCGACGCCTCCGGGAACATCGGCAGGCAGAAGCGCACGATGCCGTAAGTGCCCAGTTTCAGCAGCACGCCCGCCAGGATGACCGAGCCGGCAGTAGGGGCCTGCACGTGGGCATCCGGCAGCCAGCTGTGCAGCGGCCAGATCGGCACTTTGATGGCGAAGGCGATCAAGAAGCCCAGGAACAGGAACGACTGGGTGCTGAATATGCCGTCAAAGGGGAAGTTGATCGTCCCGTTCTGGACGCCGGCGATGATGTCCGGGACGGCGAACGTGCCCGCCTGCGTGCCGACGAACAGCACTGCCAGCAGCATCAGGATCGAGCCGGCCATGGTGTACAGGAAGAACTTGACGGCGGCGTAGATGCGCTGCTCCGCGCCCCAAATGCCGATCAGGAAGTACATCGGCACGAGCGTCACTTCCCAGAAGATGTAGAACAGGAACAAATCTTGGGCGACGAACACGCCCAGCATGGCGAATTCGAGCAGCAGCATGAACGCATAGTACAGCTTCTGCCGCCCGCGTTCCTCTAGCACGCCGGTGCGGAAGGACGCCAGAATCGCCAGCGGCATGATGAACGTCGTCAGCATCACCAGCAGCAGGCTCAGCCCATCCACGCCCACGTAGTAGGAGATGTTCAGCGAGGTGATCCACTCGCCGCGTTGGGCGAACTGCAGCCCCGGCTGGCTGGTGTTGAAGCCCAGCCACAGCAGCACCGACGCCGCAAACGTGAGCAGGCTGGTCGCCAGCGCCGAGTACTTGATGGCCTCGCGCTGGGTGTCCTCGCGCAGGAACAGCAGGATGATCAAGCCCACGATCGGGATGAAGAGCATCACCGACGTGAGCGATACAGCGGAACTGACCTCAGGCATAGGTACTCCCCTCGATGGAAGTGCGGTTCACCAACCGTCGCTTACGAATTTTGCAGCATCGGCAGCAGCAGGATGACGATGACCACCACCACGCCCAGCATGACGGTGACCGCATAGGTGCGGACGTAGCCAGTTTGGATGCGCCGCAGCGCCCCCGCCGCCCCCTGCGTCAGCCGGCCCAAGCCGTTCACGACGCCGTCCACGATGCCCAGGTCGAACGGCCGGCTCAAAAACTGGCCGATGGCGTTGAAGCCCTTGCCGATGACGGTGTTGTGGAAGTAGTCGTGCCAGAAGGCCCAGTCGAGCGTATCGGCTAGGAACTGGCCTAGCCGGTTGAACGGGTTCTCAAACAGCCGGAAATACAGTTCATCCCAGTACAGCCGCCCATGCGCCAGCCCCCAGACCAGCCCGGTGCTGGGGTTGACCTCCAGCGGATCGTGAGTTTTGCGCACCACCGCTTTGCCGCCGCCGTACACGGCGCGAGCGGCGAAGATGGCGACCAGCGCCAGCCCCAGCGCCCCCAGCGCGATCAGCGGCTGGAATTCGGCGGCGTGGGCTTTGGCGACGCTGTGCTCCAGCCAGAAGGTGAAGCGGTGCGCGCCGAACAGGCCATCCAGCCCCAGCACGTGCTTGGGCACATTCATGAACCCGCCGACCACGCTCAGGACGGCCAGCGCGATCAACGGCCAGGTCATCACCGGCCCGCTCTCGTGGGCGTGTTCCGCCGCCGCCGTGCGCGGCTGGCCGAAGAACACCATCTCGATCTGCCGCCACATGTAGAAGGCGGTGAAACCGGCCGCCGCGATCAGGATGCCCAGCGACAGGTAGCCGGCCAACTGCTGGCTCAGCGTCTCGCCGAACAGCCCGCGCAGCCAGGCGTCCGCCAGGATTTCATCTTTCGACCAGAAGCCGGCCAGGGGGAAGATGCCCGCCAGCGCCAGCGTGCCGATCAGATACGTCCAGAAGGTGACCGGCATGGCGCGGCGCAGGCCGCCCATGTTGCGCATATCCTGCGGGTCAATGTGTTCGTGGGTCGCGTGCGCGCCGTGCTCCACGCCGTGGATGACTGAGCCGCTGCCCAGGAACAGCAGCGCCTTGAAGAACGCATGGGTCACCAGGTGGAACATGGCCGCGCTGTAAGCGCCGATGCCCACCGCCGCCACCATGAAGCCCAACTGGCTGATGGTTGAGTAGGCCAGCACGCGCTTGATGTCCCACTGGCCGATGGCGATGAACCCGGCCATGATGGCCGTGGTCGCGCCGACCAGCGCCACGATGAACGAGGTCAGCTCGGCGTTGTAGTAAAAGACGTTGCTGCGCACCATCATATACACGCCCGCCGTGACCATGGTGGCGGCGTGGATGAGCGCGCTGACTGGCGTCGGGCCGGCCATGGCGTCTGGCAGCCAGATGAACAGCGGGATCTGCGCTGATTTGCCGGTGGCCCCGACCAGCATAAACAGCGTGATCAGCACCAGCACCGTCTCGAACGGCAGGCTGAACGGCCCGAACGCCACCTCGTGGCCACCCTTCTTGATGAAGCGCTCGGCCTGGCCGAACACGCCGAGCTGCTCGGTGGCGATGTGGTCGTTATCGGTATAGACGAACAAGGGGGCGGCGTGCGCCTCGCCCTCGGCGGCGGCTTCGCCCTCGGCGGCGGCCTCGCCTTCCGCCTCAACCGCGCCCGCTTCGGCCTTCTCCGCCGCCGCCAGCTCGGCCTCGTGCGCCACTTCCTGCGTCAATGGCACGTTGGCGATCTCACCAGGGCGGTAGTAATCCAGCGTGCCGAACGTCCAGAAGATCAAGAAGATGCCCATCAGCAGGCCGAAGTCGCCGATGCGGTTGACGATCATGGCTTTGCGGGCGGCGTTGCTGTTCTTCCAGCCCTCGCCTTTGGCTTTGTCAAACCAGAAGCCGATCAGCAGGTACGAACACAGCCCGACGCCTTCCCAACCGACGAACATCATCAGGAAGTTGTTGCCGGTCACCAGCACCAGCATGAACACCAGGAATAGGTTGAAGTAGGCGAAGAAGCGCGCGTAACGCGCATCCCCCAGCATGTAGCCGATGGCGTAGATATGGATGAGCGAGCCGACGCCGGTCACCACCAGCATCATCGTCACGCTCAGCGTGTCGACCCGCATCTGGAAGGGGATCTCCAGGCCAACCGACGGCAGCCGCAGCCAGCCATCCAGCAGCGGCGGGTTGACCACCACCGCCTGCCAGTAGTTATTCTGCAGGTACAGGTACAGCAGGACGGACACGCCGAACGACAGCAGCGCCGCCGTCGAGCCGATGATGCCCGGCCAGCGGCCGCCCAGCCGCGACCCCGCGAACAGGTTGATGAGCATGCCCACCAGCGGGATGAGGATGACCAGCGGTACGAGTTGTGGATAACTTTCCATAGAAATCCCTTCAGCACTGGGTACTGAACCTGGCGGCTGGCCAGGCTGGTATGCGCTCAGCGCGGCCCGTTAGCCTTCCAACTGATGCAGTTCATCCAGGTTGATGCTCTGCTTGGTGCGGAAGATGGCGACGATCAGCGCCAGGCCGATGGCCACCTCCGCCGCCGCCACCGTCATCACGAAGAACACGAAGATGTGCCCATCCATCTGGTTCCACTGGCGAGCGAAGGCCACCAGCGCCAGGTTGGCTGCGTTCAGCATCAGCTCGACCGACATGAACACCAGGATGGCGTTGCGGCGCAGCAGCACACCCATCGCCCCCAGGATGAACAGCACCGCGCTCAGGATCACGTAGGCTTCGATCTGCACAGACATGAGACGTTCGCTCCTCGGCTCAGTCGCCCACCGGCTCAGGCTGTTCGGTCTCGCGCGGCAGTTCCGGCGCGCCGCCCGTGGGTTCAGGCTGCAAGACATCGTGCCCGATCTGCGCCGACAGCACGCGGGTGAGCGGCTTGATGACGCGGCGGCGCACATCCCGGCGGCGCGGGGTGAAGTCGTCCTTGTGCGTCAGCACGATCACGCCGATCATGGCGGCCAGCAGCAGCACCGCGACCATCTGCAGCGGCAGCATGTAGCGCGTGAACAGCAGTTCGCCGATGCCCTGGGGGCTGCCGAAGCGCGGGGCGGTGCGGCTGTCCAGCAGGGCGGTGAAGGCGCGGGTCGAACCTGTGGCAGTGCCATCGGCGATGCGCTCTTCCATCACCACCATCAACTGCGACTGCTCCCGGACAATCCGGTACAGTTCAGGGTTGTTCAGCCGGAACAGCACGTTGATGAGCGAACCAGCCTCGGTGAAGGCGTAGGGCCGCAGGTCGGTGTTCTCCGGCACAGGCGGCAGGGTAAAAGCTTCGCCCGGCGCTAGGCCTTCGATGAGGATGCGCTCATCCTGAACAGTCGGGTTCTCCACGCCGAAATCCACCAGATCGATCGGCCGCGAGAAAGCGTTGAAGACCGTCACGCGGGCAGTGCGGCGCTCCGGCGTTTCCAGATCATCGGGCAGCAGCGCCAGCGTCGCGTTCGCGCCCACGCCGTAGGCGATGACGGTGTAGGCGTTCAAAGTCTTCGCCGCGTCTGACTCCAAGGTGAAAGTCGAGGTCAGCAGCGGCGTTGGCGAGCCGGCGGCGTGGAGCGCCACGGTCGCCTCGCCCAGCGGCGCCGCGGCGAATTCGGTCGCCGCGCCGAAGCGCACGCCCTCGGCCGCCAGTTCGCCGTTCACATACACGTCCACCGGGCCGGCGTCAGTGGCGGCGTGGACGACGCGCAGCAGCGGCGGCCGGGTGGATGGCCCCTGCAGGTCGATCTGTCCTTGGATGATCGCTACGCTCGTCAGCACCAAGAAAGCCGCCGCCAGCAGCAGCACGGTCGGCGTCAGCCAGCGGAACTGGCGCGCCTGCGACACCATGCGTTCCGCGCCCAGCAGCATGATGACGAACAGGAACAGCACCATGATCGCGCCGGCGTATACCGCGATCTGGGTCATCGCCAGGAAGGGGGCGTCCAGCATCACGTACAGCAGCGCCACGCAGGCGAAGTTGACGATCAGCCACAGCGCGCTGTAAACCGCGTTTTCGCTCAGGAGCATCAGCGCGGCGGCCACGATGGCGACTCCGCCGACCACTAAGAAAAGCACCAATTCCGTCATAGGCTTGATCCTAAAATCAGGGCGCTGGTCAACGGTTGTGCAGTTTAGCGCAAAGCGCGCCAGAGTTCAACACTGGCGAACTCCGGCGCGTCAGCTCTCTGAGTTCTGTGGTCACCGCTCCCCCCTGACCGGCGCGGGTGAGTACGGGCTACTTCGGGTCTTCCATGTCCGGGATGGCGCGGTCGAACGTCCCCGGCTCCACCCGCTGGGGCGTCGGGCGGCCGCCCTCCGGCACGGGGTCCAGCAGCATCTCCTTGGTGAAAATGGCGTCGCGCCGGTCGGTGAAGCTCAGCCGGTGCTCGTGCCCCAGGATGATCGCCTCCGTCGGGCACGCGTCTTCGCAGTAGCCGCAGAAGATGCAGCGCAGCATGTTGATCTCATAGGTCTTGGCGTAGCGCTCGCCAGGGCTGTAGCGCTCCTCATCGGTGTTCTCCGCCGCCTCGACCCAGATGGCATCAGCCGGGCAGGCCGCCGCGCACAGCGCGCAGCCGATGCACTTCTCCAACCCGTTGTCGTAGCGCGTCAGGTGGTGGCGTCCCTTGTAGCGTTCGGCGAATGGGCGCACCTGCTCCGGGTACTGATAGGTGACGGGTTCTTCCAGCACATGTTTGAACGTCGTGGCGAAACCGCGAATGATATTCATCCCTTACTCGTCTCCTCAACCCTCGTCAGCGTCTGGTAACATTGCGACCGCACGGCATCAATCGCCAGCGCCTTTGGCACGCGCGGCTTTGCCGCCGCTGTCGGACTTGACCAGCGCCGTATCTTTAGAAGCGCCGCCGGCCTGAGCTAGATTCTCCAGAACTCGGGTGATGTAACCGATCACGGCGAAGATGCCGCCCAGGATGCCGCCCAGCACTTGCAGCAGCGCCCAGCCGAGGCTGCGGCGTTCACCGGTGATGATCGGGTCGTCGGCCAGCGCCTCGCCGGCGGCTTCCGCTTCGGCCACGCGGCCGGAGCGCGTCAGGTAGTACAGGCTGCCGCCCACCACCGCCGCGAACAGCACGCCCGACACCACGCCGTAAACCAGCGTGCTGCGGAAAGCGTCGCCGATGACCACCGCCACCGCCGTCCACATCACCGACAGCAGCGCCAGCGGCAGCAGGATCTTCCAGCCGAACTGCATCAGCCGGTCGTAGCGGATGCGCGGCAGCGTGGCCCGCACCCACACCATGCCGATCAGCAGCAGCACCACCTTGCCGATGATGAACAGCGGCCCCAGGATCGGAACCTGGTCTACCAGCACCAGATGATAGCCGCCGAAGAACAGCGAGGCGACGATCAGGCTGATGGCGATCATGCCCAGGTACTCAGCCATCATGAACGACGCGAACTTCATGCCGCTGTATTCGGTCATGTAGCCGGCGGTCAGCTCCTGTTCGGCTTCCGGCAGGTCGAACGGTGACCGATTGACCTCGGCCAGCAGCGCCACCATCAGGATGCCCGCCGCCAGCGGATTCTGGAATACGAACCAGCCGAGGATCGGCGGGTTGGCCTGGGCGTTGATGATGTCGTAGATGTTCATGCTGCCGACGATGATGATCGGGACGGCCATCGTCAGCCCCAGGCTCAGCTCATAGCTGATCATCTGGGCGCTGGCGCGCAGGCCGCCCAGCATGGCGTACTTGTTGTTGCTCGCCCAGCCGGCCAGCACCACGCCATACGTGCCGATGCTGGTGATGGCCAGCAGCCACATGATGCCGACGTTGATATCCGCCACGCCCAGCGGCACTTGATACCACCGGCCGTCGAACCAGGGGATGAGGATATCTGGCCCCAGCGGCAGCGCCGCCAGCACGATCAGCACCGGCACGACCTTGATCATCGGCGCGAGCAGCCACACCGCTTTCGACGCGCCTGCCGGCACGATGTCTTCTTTGAAGATCAGCTTGATGGCGTCGGCCAGCGGCTGGAGCAGCCCCAGCGGTCCGACGCGGTTCGGCCCCACCCGGTGCTGGAACCAGGCGATGAAGCGCCGCTCCAGCAGCGTGGTGTAGGCGAAACCGGTGATGAACACCAGCAGCAGCACGATCGAGAAGACCACCGCATGGATCACCGAGCAGGTCGAGTCTGCCCGGCATACCACGATTTCGGCGTCGCCGAGGCGCGTGCTCGGCTCGAACAGGAAGGTCAGCGCGCCGCCAATCCAGGCGATGATGCCGTTGATATTGACGATGACCAGCGCCAGCAGCGCGACGATGACCAACGTCAGCGCGGTCACGCCCGGCCGGCGGAACAGCGACACGCCGCCGACGATGACCGCCGACGCCGCCAGGATGATCAGCTTGGCCAGCGTATCTACTGGCGCGGTCAGCACGCCCAACACCAGCAGCGCCGCGAAAATCACTCCGATGACGGTGAGCAGGATGCGTGCAGGTTTCATAGCCTACCCTTCTGCTTTGCGGACTTCACCAACGGAAACGACCAGCGGGGCCGCCGTCTCGCTCAGGTGGCGCGGCACGATGACCGCGCCCTGCGGCGCGCCGCCGTTGACATGGGCGCGGGCGCGCAGCGTCGGCGCATCGGCGACGGCGATCTGAACGAAGTCGCCATCTTGGATGCCCAGCTTCTTGGCGTCAGCGCTGTGGATCTCGACATATGCCGCCGGCACGCGCGGGTGCACCAGCGCGCTCGGCTGGAACGTGCGCTCACGGTTGTAGAGGCGGGTGGTCGGGACGATCAGCAGCTTGCCGCGGCCGGCGCGCGGGGCGGCGCTCGCGGGCGCGGGGTACGGGGTCACCGTCTCGCCGCGGTCGGCGGCCGTCGGGATCTGCACGCCCAGCCCGCCCTTGTTCTGATAGGCAGTGCCGCCGTAGTACAGGTCAACCCCGCCCACATCCGGGAACTGCCGCTCAACTTTGGCCAGGTCGCGGTAGGTCGCGCCAGCAAAAGCCGGCACCTGCGCCGCGATCTCTTGCATCACGGCCGCGGCGGACAGCTTGGCGCGCCCCTGGCCCAGCCGTTCGCCCAACCGCGAGAACGCCTGCCAGGCCGGCAGCGACTCGCCCATCGGCCCCTGGCCGGTGTAGAACCGCTGTACCCGACGCTCGCCGCTGACGAACGAGCCGTCGCGCTCGGCGAAGCTCTGGATCGGCAGGACGATCTTGGCGAATCGGCTGGCGTCTTCATCGGCGAACAAGTCGAAGCTGATGACCGTCTCGACCTGCGCCAGCCAGTCGGCGGCCTGCGGGTCGTCGGCCAGCACATCAGCCTGAGCGATGATCAGCGCTTTCGGCGGCTTGTGGGCGATGTCCAGCGCCGCTTCCGGCGTGTAGCCCAGGTAGTGCAGCCCCATGTAGTTCGCGCCGGGGAAGGTGGCCAACAGGCCGTTGTTCGGCCTGCCCACGTGGCCGGTCTCGATCAGGAAATTGGCGGCAGCCTGCATCAAGGCGCGGCTGCCGTCCAGCGTCAGCCCTTCCGCCCCGGCCACGATCACCAGATTGGCAGCGTCGGCCAGCTTCTGCGCGTACTCCGGATAGCTGGCCTTCAACCCGGCCAGCGCCTGGGCGGCCTCGCCGATGTCGTAGCGGATCGTCTCGTCGGCGAAATCGTCCATGCGGGTGGCGCGGGCGTTCATCACCACCAGGTAAGCGCCCCGGTCGTGCGCCTGCTTGAGGCGCAGCCGCCACACTGGCGCTTCTTCTTCTAGATCGCTGGCGATGATCAGGACGGCGTCGCCCTGACCGAGCCGGCCTAGATTCGTGCCCTGGCCTACCCCCACCTGGGCGACGATCTCGGCGCCGCCGTGGGTCGGCGGCCAGGCGGCCAGCCGGCTGCTGCCCAGCCCGGCCAGGAGCTGGCGCAGCGCCCACAGGTCTTCGTTGGTCATGCCGCTGCCGGCGATGGCCGCCACGTCGCCGCCGGCGGCTTGCAGCGCGGCGGCAGCCGCCTGCAGCGCGTCATTCCAGGATTTGCCCGTCAAACGGCCGCTCGGCTCGCGCACCATCGGCTGCATCAGCCGCTGCGGGCTGCGGGTGAAGTGGTGGCCGAAGCGGCCTTTGTCGCAGATCCAGATCTCATTGACCTGCTCATTTTGGCGCGGCATCACCCGCTTGATGACCACCCGCCCGCCGAAATCGCGGTCGAGCCGCGTGCTCAGGCTGATGTTGCAGCCGACCGGGCAGTGCGGGCAGATGCTCGGCACTTCGGTCAGCTCCCACGGGCGCGCGCCGAAGCGGAAGTCGGCGGTGGTCAGCGCGCCCACCGGGCAGATGTCGGTGGTGTTGCCGGAGAAATACGAGTCGAAGCCGGGATCGCTGTTGGTGATGATCTGAAGCGAACGCCCGCGCTCATGGAAGGCCAGCACCGGGTCGCCGACGATCTCATCTTGATAGCGCACACAGCGGGCGCACTGGATGCAGCGCTCTTCGTCTAAGAAGATCAGGTCGCCCAACGGCACGTGCTTGTCCAGCTTCATCTTGTCGCTGAACGCCATGCGGCTGACGCCAGGGCCGTGCGCCATCGTCAAGTTCTGCAGCGGGCACTCGCCGCCCTTGTCGCAGATCGGGCAGTCCAGCGGGTGGCTGGTGAGCAGAAATTCGATCACGTTGCGACGGGCATCCGCGACCGCCGGCGTGTTGGTGCGGATCACCAGGCCTTCGGCAGCGCGGGTGGTGCAGGCGGTTTGCAGCTTGGGCATCCAGCGCACCTTCGGCTTGCCCTGCTCGTCCAGGATCACCTCGCCGGTGGCGCGGTCGCGCTCGACGCTGCCCATCTCCACCAGGCACATTCGGCACATGCCGACCGGAGACATCTTGGGGTGGTAACAAAATACTGGAATGTCGTTGTCGGCGTGCCACTTGGCGACAGCCACCAGGTTCGCCCCGGCTTCAACCTGATAGGCCTGGTCATCAATGTAGATCGTGACGGTCTTGGTGATATTCGCTACCATCGCTCCATCTCGCTCACATCCTCGGAACGTGCCGGATAGTGTAGTCTAAATTCGTCCGGTCGTCGAAGCTTCATCTGTCGTTCAGCCTGCGCCAGTCCCGCCAGCGCCCGGTCGCGGGCAGCCTGGGCGATGATGCCCCAGGCGCTGGTCGCCAGCGCGCGCTCGGCCCACTCCAACGCCTGGTGGAAATCAGCAGCGGCCGCCGCCGGATCGCCTAGCGCCAGCCGCAGCTCGCCGCGCAGCACATAGTTGGTGGGCGCGTCGGGGTGGGTTTCGATGGCCTGCGCCAGCGTCGCCAACCGCGCCGCCACGTCCTCGGTTGGGCCGCCGCGCAGACGGGCGCGCAGCCAGCGCCGCCACTCTCGCAGGCGGCTTCGGCCCACGCGCTGCGCGTCGTGGGCTTCGGCCGCCAGACCGGAGTCCGGAACGGGTGGGGCGTCCTCCATCATGATGTGCTTTAATCCCCGGCGACTGGGGCGGCTTCGCGAGCTTTGCCGCGCCCCGCCGGTTTAGCAGCCGGCTTCGCCTCTTCAGCCCGGACGTGCTTGTAGAAGTC
The DNA here is from genome assembly GCA_937922795.1 of uncultured Anaerolineae bacterium. Classification (GTDB taxonomy): domain Bacteria; phylum Chloroflexota; class Anaerolineae; order Aggregatilineales; family Phototrophicaceae; genus CFX2. The sequence goes on along the minus strand of CALAJK010000110.1, from coordinate 13,149 downwards.
CTCCGGGAAATTCTTGATCGTGTGGATGATCGGGTTGGCGGCGAAGTCGCCCAACGCGCACAGCGTCATGCCGGCCATGTTGCGGGCGATGTTGTTGATCAGCTCCACATCAGACGGCTTGCCTTCGCCGGCCATGATACGATCCAACACCTTGTCCAGCCAATACGTGCCTTCGCGGCAGGGGGTGCACTTGCCGCAGCTTTCGTGCTTGAAGAACTTGGTGACGCGGGCGGCCACCCAGGTCATGTCGACGGTCTCATCGATGACGATGATCGAGGCCGAGCCCAAGATCGTGTTGATCTTCTGCATGTCCTCATAGGTCAGCGGCGTGTCCAGCACTGCGTCGGTGGCCGGCACGATCGGCCCAGAGCCGCCCGACGGCAGGATGCCCTTGATCTGCCGCCCGCCGGGGATACCGCCGGCGTGGTCGAAGATCAATTCGCGGAAGGTGACGCCCAGCGGCAGCTCGTAGTTGCCGGGCTTGACCACGTGGCCGCTGACGCAGAAGATCTTGGTGCCGGCGCTCTGCGGCGTGCCGATCTTCTGGTAGGCTTCAGCGCCGTTGAGGATGATCCAGGGCACGTTGGTCAGCGTCTCGACGTTGTTGACGACCGTCGGCTCACCGTACAGACCGCCGCCCTTCTGCGCTGGGAACGGCGGGCGCACCCGCGGCTGGCCGAGCTTGCCCTCCAGGCTCTCCAGCAGCGCGCTCTCCTCGCCGCAGATGTACGCGCCCGCGCCCAGATGCGTGTACACCGAGCATGACCAGCCCGACCCCAGGATGTTGTCGCCGATGAAGCCCGCTTCCGCGGCCTCCTTGATGCGCTCGTCCAGCGCGTGGGTCAGGTCCCAGTACTCGCCGCGCGCGTAGATGTAGACCGCTTTGGCCTGAATGGCCCAGGCGGCGATGAGCGCGCCTTCCAACATTTGGTGCGGGTTGGTCTCCATGATCTCGCGGTCTTTGAAGGTGCCGGTCTCGCTCTCGTCGGCGTTGACCACCACATACTTGATCGGCTCGTTCTGGGGGATGAAGCTCCACTTGACGCCGGTCGGGAAGCCTGCGCCGCCGCGCCCGCGCAGGTTGGAGGCCTTCACCACATCAATCACCTCGGACGGCTTCATCGTCAGCGCTTTCTTCAGCGCTTCGTAGCCGCCGTGCTTCAGGTAGACATCCAGCTTCCAGATGTCGGGGATTTCTCTACCGCGTAACAAGATATACTGCTGCTGCATGGTCGCGTTCCCTGTCTTCCGGCTCAGTCGCCAGCGCGTTCGCTGCCGCCGGATGTCTTCATGTGCTGTTTGGCTTCGGCGCGCCACTTGTCGATGAGCGCCCGCATTTTGTCCCGGTCGAGGTTCTCGTGAAAGTGGAAGTTGCACTGGAGCATAGGGGCGCGATCACAGGCCCCCAGGCACATCACATGTTCGACGGTGAACAGGCCGTCGGCGGTCGTTTCGCCGTCCTGGATGCCCAGGTCTTCCAGCAGTTCGGCGTAGAATTGGTCGGCCCCGCGCAGCGCGCAGGCGAGATCGGTGCAGACGTGCAGCCAGTACTGGCCTTTGGGCTTCTCGGAATACATGGTGTAGAAGCCGGCGATCGACCGCACCTGAGTGGGATCCAGACCGCACAGTTCGGCCACTTCGTGGATGCCCTCCGGGCTGACCCAGCCGTATTCCTCTTGAGCCAGGTACAGCAGCGGCATGACCGCTGACCGCTTGTCAGGGTACTTAGCGAAAGCGGCTTCGATGCGCTTGGCGTACTTCTTATCGGTCAATGACATACGATCATCCCTCAACGTAAGGGCGCGGTCGCGCGCGCCCTCACCAATCTCTCGGTTCAACCTACTCAGCGGTCACAGTCGCCCAGCACGATGTCAATGCTGCCGATGATCGCCACCAAGTCGGCGATCAAGTGTCCCTGGGTCATCACCGGCAGCGCACCAATGTGCATGAAGGACGGCGTCTTGTAGTGCACCCGGCGGGGACGGTTGCCGCCGGTGCCGTGCAGGTACACGCTCACCTCGCCGCGCGGGCTTTCGATGGCCACGAACACTTCCTGGTCGGGCGCGGAGAAACCCTCCGTCCACAGTTTGAAGTGGTGGATGACCGCCTCCATGCTCTGTCCCAACTCGCTGCGAGGCGGCGGCACAAACTTGCGGTTGTTCGAACGGAATGGGCCTTTGGCCGGCAGCCGCGCCGCCGCCTGCCGCAGGATCTTCACGCTCTCGCGCATCTCGCGGATGCGGACTAAGAAGCGGTCGTATACGTCGCCGTGTTCGCCCACCGGCACATCGAAATCGTACTGTTCGTAGCCGCTGTAGGGCATGGCCTTGCGTAAGTCCCAGTTGATGCCGCTGCCGCGCAGGCTGGGGCCAGACACGCCCCACGCCAGCGCCGTCTCCGGCTCGATGATGCCGATGCCCTGGGTGCGGTCAATCCACAGCGGGTTGTTGGTCAGCAGCTTTTCGTAGTCGTCAATCCGGGGTGGGAAATACTCCAAGAACTGCTGGAGCTTGGGCATGAACTCCGGCGGGATATCGCGCCACACGCCGCCGGGGCGGATGTAGCTGGTCATCATGCGCTGGCCGGAGAGGATCTCGAACATCTCCAGGATGTATTCGCGCTCGCGGAAGCAGTACAGGAATACGCTCATCGCGCCCAGGTCGAGCGCGTGCGTGCCCAGCCACACCAGGTGGCTGTTGATGCGCGTCAGCTCCAGGCCGATGACGCGGATGATCTGGGCGCGTTCGGGCACGTCCAGGTCGACCAGCTTCTCGACCGCCAGGCAGAACGCCATGTTGTTGGACATCGGCGCCAGGTAATCCATGCGGTCGGTGAGCGTGACGCACTTTTCGTAGGTCTTGTGCTCCATGTTTTTCTCGATGCCGGTGTGCAGATAACCGACATCGGGCAGGCAGCTCACGATCTGCTCGCCGTCCAGTTCCAGCAGCACGCGCAGCACGCCGTGAGTGCTGGGGTGGTGCGGCCCCATGTTGAGCAGCATCGTCTCGCCGGTGAAGGCGCGTTCGCTGACCAGGCCGCGCAGCTCCTCGATATTGCCTTCCCAGCGGGCAACCTGCTCATTTTTGGCCGTTGCTATTGCCATAGCGCGTCATCTCCCAGGCTCATTCTTTGGCGAACGGCTTGTGCTTCATGATCTCGTCCACGTTGAACGAGAACATGATCGTCTCATAGCCGAGCGGATAGTCGCGGCGGTGCGGGTGGCCGTTCCAGTCTTCGGGCATCATCAGCCGGCGCGGGTCTGGATGGCCGGCGAAGCGGATGCCCATCATATCGGCGATCTCGCGCTCCAGCCAGTTCGCGCCCGGCCAGACCGGGGTGACGGTATCCACCACCGGATCGTCTTCCGGGACGTAGACCTTCAGCCGCAGCCGGCGGAAGTACAGCATCGACAGCAGGTGATACGCCAGGGCGAAGCGTTCAGGCCGGTCGCCCCAGCCGCCATACGGCTCCAGATAGTCCACTGCGCTGATGTCCGACAGATAGTTGTAGACCAGCCCGCGCGTGTCGCGCAGGAAGCGGCAGGCGGCCACGATGTGCGGCCGGGCGATCACCAGCGTGGTTTCGCCGCGAAACTCGATCACATCCTGCACCGCCTCCGGCAGCGCTGCGCGCACCGCAGCGGCCGGGTCAAGGGCTTGAGGAATGCCGGTCATGTGCTGTCCTTTATGAGTTTAGTTGGTGGCCCAGTGCGCGATGCGTTCGCCGCGCACCTTTTCGTGCAGCGTCAAGATGCCGTGGATGAGCTGTTCCGGGCGCGGCGGGCAGCCGGCCACGTACACATCCACCGGGATGATCTCATCCACGCCCTGCACCAGCGCGTAGTTGTTGTACACGCCGCTGCATGAAGCGCAGTCGCCCATCGAGATGACCCACTTGGGTGCGGCCATCTGGTCGTACAACTGGCGAATGACCGGCGCCATCTTGCGGGTGACGCGCCCGGCCACGATCAGCAGGTCGCTCTGGCGCGGGCTGGCGCGGTTCAGCTCCATGCCGAAGCGCGACATGTCGTAGTGCGACGCCTGCGTGCTCATCATCTCGATGGCACAGCAGGCCAGGCCGAACAGCAGCGGCCACATCGCTCCGGTGCGGCCCCAATTGACCGCCTCTTCGAGGGTGGTTGTGACGATACCTAGATTGCCCAACTTCGACGTTATTCCCATTCCAGCGCACCCTTCTTCCACTCATAGATGAAGCCCACCGTGAGGATGAACAGGAACACGCCCATCACCAACAGGCCGTAAATCCCCAAGTCGCGCAGGACGACCGCCCACGGCAGAAAGAAGATCACTTCGATATCGAAGATGATGAACAGCACGGCCACCAGATAGAACTTGACCGGCATCCGCCGCTGCGCCGGGCCGATGGGGCGCATGCCGCTTTCATACGGCGCATTCTTGCGCATGCTGGGGCGCAGCGGCCCGAAAATGCGCGAGAGGAAGATGACCAGCACCATAATCGCCACCGCCAGCGCCAGCAGTACACCAATAGGGGCGAATTCCTGTAAGGCCATGGTCGCTCCGTCAGCAGGCTTTGTTCAATTCGGAACAATAAACAAAACAGAGACTAACATAATCTGTGACCGCTGTCAAACCTTATGATAGCCCTGAATCTGAACCTCAGCTACCGCGAAAAGCTGCTGTATATCCCAAAGTGAAGTCTTTCACGAGCACCTTAAAGCCGCATGATTTCCAGAGGAATCTTCTCGGAAAAAGACCTTGGAAACCCTTTGCCGGGCAAACCGGAGCGGCCTTCGGGAGGAGACCTGCGCCGAATTGAGATGCGTTCACCCTGGGACGGGGACGCTTAGCGCGCTACCACGAACGGCACGACGTAGGGCGTCTGCAGGAAGCCGCCGCCGTGGTCGACGATCACCAGCCGCAGTTGGTAGTTGCCCGGCGCCAGCCCCGGCACGTACAGGTTCTCCAACTGGCCGTTGACCACGTTTTCGGTGTGAGTGGTGCCGATGGTCACCCAGTCGGCGAACGGCCCGCCGATGACCTCCAGCTTGTAGAACTTGCCCTGGTCAGCGGTGAACTGCACCGTGCCGATGATCGGCGTCTCCTGCGTCAGCACCTGGCCGGGGATCGGCGAGGTGATGACGGCGGTGGTGATAACCGGACCATAGCCGCCCCCACCCTGCATCAGTTCCGGCGAACAGGCGATGGTCGGTAGGAAGGCCAGGCCACGATCGCGGGCGTAGCGCTCGGCGGCGGCGGCGTCTTCGGGGACGGGCGGCGGGGCGATGAACAACTGCTCCTGCGCGCCGTCGGCCAGCGGGGCCAGCTCGGGCGGCACCTGGCAGTACAGCGGCGGCGGCGGCGCTATCTGCCCCGGCGCGACAGCGAACTGGATCAGGTTGGCGATCTCCGGCGCCAGCCGGAAGGCCAGCACCCGGTACACGCCCGGCGACACCTCGACCGGGTTGGGCTGGCCGGGGACGGCCGCCGGCACCTGGGTAGGCGGGGGCGGCGGCGGGTAATACAGGTTGCCCTCGGCGTCTGGCACGGCGGCGGGCGTATCTAGGAACCACTCGGTGATGCGGCTGCAGTCGGTCGCCGGATCTTGCAGCCGGCGCACGTCGCAGATTTCGCGCCGCGACAGGCCGCCCGGCGGCAACGGTTGGTCGGGCAGCAGTTGACCGCCGACTGCGAACGCCCGCAAAAACTCTGGATTGTTGTAGATGCCGGTGATGACCGCGTTCCAGATGGGCGCAGCGCCAGTCAGCCCGGACGAATTGACCATCGGATCGCCGTTGCTGTTGCCCACCCACACGCCCACGGCCACATTGCGCGTGTACCCCATCGTCCAGTTGTCCTTGACATCGTTGGTGGTGCCGGTCTTGACCGAGGTCTTCAGGCTGCCGGTGTTGAGCGGGCTGCTGCTGCCCATGGCCGGGGTGCGGGCCGCGTTGTCCGCCAGGATGTCGCTGATGATGAACGCGATCCGCGGGTCGAGCACGGGACGGCCGTAGGCTGGCTGGCTGACGGTGTTGGCGATGGGCAGGCCGCGGGTGCAGCCGTTTTCGTACTGGTACAGGATGTTGTCCTGGCTGTCCAGCACACATAGGATCGACGTAGGTTTCACCAGCAGTCCTTCGTTGGCGAAGACGCTGTAGCCGGTGGTCAGCTCCAGCAGCGTGATCTCGCCGCCGCCCAGCGTCAGCGACAGGCCGTAGCGGCCGGCGTCGCCGGATAGGCTCTGCACGCCGAAGCGCCGCATCAGCTCCAGCAGCCGGTCAACGCCCACCCGGCGCAGGGTCTGCACCGCCGGGATATTGTAGCTGTTGGCCAGCGCCGACCGCATCGTCACCGGGCCGTGGAAGGCGTTGTCGTAGTTGCGCGGCGTGTAGCTGGGCTGGCCGGGGACGCTGATGGTGACTGGCGTGTCCCAGATCACGTCGCCGGGCGTCATCCCGGCTTCCATCGCCGCCGAGTAGGTGAACGGTTTCATGGTGCTGCCCGGCTGGCGCAGCGCTGTCGCCACGTTCACCCGGCCGTCAATGGCGTCGTTGTTGTAGTCCACGCTGCCCACCATCGCCAGGATTTCGCCGGTGAGCGGCTTGAGGGCGACCACGGCGGCGTTGGTGACGTTGTTGGCGACCAGCCGCGCGACCTGGTCGCGGGCGATCTGCTGGACGGCGTCATTGAGGCGCAAGTCCACAGTGGTATAGACGCGCAGCCCGCCGCGAGCGATCTGCTCCGGGCTGTAGCCCAGCCTGGTCAGCAGCCGGTTCAGCTCAGCCTGAGCATAGATGGTGAAGTGCGGCGCTTTCAACGATACCGCCGGGCTGGTGAAGGTCAACCCCTGGCGCAGGGCTTCGCTCCGCTGCGCCTCGGTGATCTTGCGGGTCAGCACCATGCGATCCAGCACCAGCCGCCAGCGGGCGTAGACCGCGTCCTGCACGGCGGGATCGGGGTTGAGCGGGTCCAGCTCGGCCGGAGCCTGAGGCAGGCTGGCCAGCAGCGCCGCCTCGCCCAGCGACAGCTCGCGCACTGACTTGCCGAAGAAGGTTTGGGCGGCGGCTTCCGCGCCGTAGGCCAGATTGCCGTAGTAAATCTCGTTCAGGTACATCTCCAGGATGTCCTGTTTGCTCTTGCGCTGCGCCAGCACCAGCGCCAGCAGGATCTCCTCGACTTTGCGCTGGACGCTGCGTTCGGCGCGGTACTGGAAGTCGAACAGCACGTTGCGCACCAACTGCTGGGTGATGGTGCTGCCGCCGGTCTGCTGCCCGCCCAGGCCGATGAACTGTAGAAAGGCGCGCAGCGTAGCCGCCACATCAATGCCGGAGTTGGAGAAGAAGTCGGCGTCCTCGATGGCTACGGTGGCGTCAATCAGCGCGGGCGGGAAATCGCTGTAGGGGACGTTCGTCCGCCGGCCTTCGACGAATACCTCATACAGCAGTTGGCCGTTGCGATCGTAGAAGAAGGTGCTTTGGAAGTTCTGGTAGGTGTCCACCGCCGCTAGGCGCTCGTTGGCGAGCTGCTCGACGCGGCTGACGCCCCAGAGGCCGAGCGCCGCCGTCAGCAGCGTAGAACCGCCGCAGAAGATGGCCATGAACCCCACCACCGCCCACAGGCAGCCAGGCGAACAGCCCAGCCTAACTTTTTTGCGGCGGGCGGGCTGCGGTCGCGGCCGGGCGGCCCCGGCCAGCGGCGGGGGTGGTGGATAGGCCGGGGTCGCAGCCGATGACTGGGGGTACGGCGGCTGCCCCGCCGGCGCGCCCGCTGAGGGCTGTGTCCGGCTCAGGGTGGGCGGCAGGTGGCGCGCGGTATGGGCGACGAAATCCGGATTAGGGTCAAGGCCGCCAGTGCCGGGCAGCGTGCGCGCCGATGGGTGCGGTTCGTGGCCCACCGGCATAGTCGGCATATTGGCCGCGTCTTGGGGGTTGCGCCGATCCCACACGTCGACCGGCGGACTCCACGGCGGAGTCTCGTCTGGGTCGGCAGCCTCTTCGCTCAACGGCAGGTGAAAGGGCACGTCGTCGTCATCATCGGGCGGCTGCGGCGCATCCGGCCGTCGGCGCGGGTCGAGGTCGTCGTTCATCCAAATACTCCACTTATCCAGACTTAGGACGCTGTATGTCCCCTGTGTGTATTCTAATGCACGCCGGGCGCGCCCGTCTATGCGGCTCAACCACCGTCCAGAACACGGTCAGCCCACGCTTTAACGCGGCTGTAAGGCGGAGTCGATATTCTGGGAGTATTCGCATGCACAAACTTCGCTATACTAAAAGATGCGACAAACTGCACAATCCTCAATCACGACTGAGAGACCTAGCATGACCCCCGCTGAAACGCTCCGGCACGCTGATGTGATCGCTGAAGGACGCAGCCCCAACGGCCGTTTCTTCGTGCCCTACCCGACCGGCCTGCTGCGAACGCTGGTGCGCGCCCCGCTGGCGGCGCAGCGGTTGGGGCTGGGCGCCCTGCTGCCGCCGCTGCACTTGATGGTCTTGACCACCCGCGGGCGCAAGAGCGGTCTGCCGCGCCGTACCGCCATCGAGTTCCGTCGGCACGGGCGCAAGGTCTATGTGGTGTCCGGCTGGGGCGCGCGCCCCGACTGGTATCAGAACCTGTTGGTCAACCCCCAGGCGACAGTGCAGATTGGCGGGCGGGCGCTGGCCGCCCGCGCCCAGGTGGTCACCGACCCGGCGGAGGCGCTGCGAGCGCTGTACCTGTTTCGCCGGGTAGCGCCGGCGCGCTACGACGCCGTGCTGGGGGCGATCATCGAAGCGACCGTCAACACGCGCACGCTGCCCGACGTCTCGGCGCAGTTCACCATCGTCCGCCTGGACCTGAACGATAGTCCGCCGCCGCTGCCGCCGCTGCCGGCCGACCTGATCTGGCTGTGGCCGGTCGCCGGGCTGGCCGCGCTCATCCTGCTGCTGGGTTGGCGCGGCCACCGCGCCTAGGCCGCTGGGGAGAGCTGTTGCCATGAACGCGACCGATCCCACTCAGCTCCTGCGCCAGGTGCGCGACGCGCTGCAAACCGGCCGCTATGCGGACGCGGCGCAGTATTTGCAGCAGGCCGCCGAGCGGGCGCGGCAGTTGGGCGATATGGCCGCCGAAGCGCGCCACCTGGGCAATCTGGCGCTCATCTACTACCAACGGCTGAACCGCCCCGATCAGGCGCTGGCTTTGCTGGAGCGGGCGCTGGCCTGCGCGCGCGCCGCCGGCGACCGGCTGACTGAAGACGGCCTGCGGGGCAACCTGGGCAATATCCTGCGCGAACTGGGCCGCTGCGAGGAGGCGATCATCCAGCTCAATGAAGCGCTGTTGATCGCCCAGGAGGAGGGCGACGCCCGCGGGCGCGGCATCTGGCTGGCCAACCTGGGGTTGGTCTACGACGATTTGGGACAAACAGAGCAGGCGATCGAACTGCACAAAGAGGCGGTGGCGGTGGCGCGCGCGCTCCGCGACCAGCGCGGCCTGGCTGTGCGCCTGAACCACCTGGGCGACAGCTACCTGGCCGCTTCCCAGCCGACCGAGGCGCTCAAATGCTTCCATGAGGCGGTGGCCGTGCTCCGGGAGATCGGCGACCTGGAGACGGCCGCCCGGCGCATGAACGCCATCGGCGGCATCCTTAGCGACCTGGGGCGGGCAGCGCCGTCCGACTTTGAGGCGAACCTGTACTTCGACCTGGCGTTAGATGCCTACCGCGACGCTTTGGCGATGGCGCGCGAGCTTGATGATGTCCTGGCCGAGGCGGAAGCGCTCAGCAGCATAGGCAGCGTCTTCGGCAACCTGGGCTACTACGACCCAGCCATCGACCATTTCCACGCCGCCTACGCCCTGTTCGAGCGCCTGGGGCTTCATGACCGGCTGCCCCTTCTGCTGCAGAACATCGAGCTGGCGATCGCCTACCGCGATGGCGCGGCGCAGTGACGCGCCGCCGTCACGGGCTGCCCGCCGCCGCCCGCCACGTCCCGCCCGCCCCGCCGGGGTCGTTGGCCAGCGTCACGATCTCGCCCCGCTGCGGCAGATAGACCATCTGCCCGCGCTCGAAGAATAGGACGGTGGCGGTCGCCCCAGCTTCGTCCGCCAGCGCCCAGCCCAGCCCCGCCCGCACTTCCGGAAACGTCCGCCACACCTTGCCGAAGCCGCGCACCGGCTCCACCAGGCCGGGCGGCGGCGCTTCGCCGCCGCTGAACGGGTCGGTGTTCGGGTTGTAGGTGTCGTCGTAGCGGCTGAAGCGGCCGGTGTTGAACAGGGCGTAGACGGCCGGCGGCGGCCCGGCCAGCCACAGCATCCCGCCGCGCTCATACGGTTGGGCGGCGCTGCTGACGGGCAGCGGCACGCCCACCGGGCAGCCGATCAGCGCCGTCAGCGTCGGGTCGGCGGCCGTCAGCGCGCCGAAGCCGCCCGGCGGCGGGGCTGGGCAGGCGGTCGTCAGCGGCGCGCCGGTCGGGATGAACGCCGGCGGCGCAGGCGGCAGCGTGGGCAGCGGCACGATGGTGGCGCGCAGCGCCAGCGCCGCCAGGGCGGCGATGCCTTCGTTGTCGGCGGTGGGCAGCGGCATAGGCGTGATGGTCGGCGTGGCGGTCGCCGTCGGCGAGGGCGTGTCGGTGATGGTGGCGGACGGCGTGACGCTGGGCGTGGCGGTGGCCGTCGGCGCGGCGGTGAACGTGGTCGTCGGCGTAGCGCTGGGCGTGGGCGGGGTCGGCGAATCGGTGGGGGCGGCGGTCGGCAGCGCCGCCAGCGTCGGTAGCTCGGCGGCCTCCGGCGCGGGCTGGCCGGCGCAGGCCGCCAGCAGACTCAGCATGATCAGCACCAGTCGATTGCGCATTGCGCCTGTCCTCATCCTATTCCATCTGCTGAAGATGATCCTGAGCGCGCTCGCCTCCAGTGTAGCGCCAGATGCGGCCTGGCGGGAGCGCCTGACCCGAAAGTCCTAGCGGGGCGCGCCCGCGCCGGCGGGATGGGGGCTTCCCGGGACCGCGCCCTTATCGTCGTGCATCCTGCGAATGGGGGTAAAATCGAGGCATAGTCAGCGGCGCGCGCCGCGGGCGTGGCCGCCTGGCTGAAGCTCGTCGGATGCATCAACTTGCGGAGAGGTTCGAATGTCTGCTGCTCGTCTGGCTGCTGCTGTCGACGCGTTTATCTCCTACTCGCGCGCTGATGGGCGCGCCTTCGCCCACGACCTGCGCGCCAAACTGGAAGCCGAAGGCTTGACCATCTGGCAGGATGTGGTGAGCGAGACGCCCGGCGAAGGCTGGTGGCAGAACATCGTCGAGGCGATCGAGGGCTCGGCGGTGATGATCCTGGTCTTCACTGAGGGCGCGCTGGGCTCGCAGGTGGTGCGCGACGAGTGGATGCACGCCCGCAAAGTCGGCACGGCGATCGTGCCCGTCGTGCCGGAGCAGGGGCTGCTGCAGCGGCTCGACGAGCGCGGCGAGCGCCTCGTGCCGCGCTGGCTGGACCGGCTGGACCTGCTGATTCTGGATCCGGCTTTCGCGGACTACGCCGCCCACTGGCAGCGCCTGTTGGAATTTCTGCGCCAACCGCCACCCCGCCGCCCCGTGCCGTTCACCGTGCCCCCCCTGCCGGGCGAATTCGTGCACCGCCCAGACTTGGAGCGGCGGCTGCTGGCGCGCCTGGTGGCCGAAGACGGGTTCAGCCCGCTGGCCGGGGCGCGGGCACTGATCGGCGAGGGCGGGTTCGGCAAATCAACGCTGGTTCAGGCGGTCTGCCGCCAGCCGCAGGTGATCGAGGCTTTCAAGGACGGCGTCTTGTGGCTGACGCTGGGCGAGGACGCCGGCGAGGCGGCCGTCGCCCGCGCGCTCAATGCCGTCATCGACGCGTTGGGCGGCGCGCCCGCCAACAGCCTGGCCGAGGCTCGGGCGCGCTGGGCCGAGCTGCTGCAGGAGCGCGACTGCCTGATCGTGCTGGACGACGTGTGGCAGGCTGAGCTGATCGAGCCGTTCCTGAGGGTCGACAGCCAAGACCCCCAGCGCGCCCACAAAGGCCGGCGCGCCTGGGTGATCACCAGCCGCTTCGCCGAGGTGAGCCGATACCTGGCCAGAGCCGAAGACCGGCTGGACGTCACCGAGATGGAGCGCGACGAGGCGGCTGCGGTGCTGGTGAACTTCGTGCCCGAAGACCGGTGCGCGCTCACCGAGGCCCAGCGCGCCAGCCTGCGCGCCCTGGCGCGCCAGTTGGGCGAATGGCCGCTGCTGCTCGGCCTGGCTGGCAGCGAGCTGCGCCAGGAGATGATCGGCGGCGCGCCGTTCGACCGCGCCCTGGCCTGGGTGCAGGACGGCCTGCGCGAGGAGGGGTTTGCCACCTTCGACGCGCCCGACGCGGCCGGCGACCCGGCGCGCTGGCGGCAGCGGGCGCTCAGCGCCAACGTCGCCCTCAGCCTGCGCCGCTTTGAGTCGGACGAGCGGCAGCGCCTGTTCGAACTGACGATCTTTGCGACCGACACGGCGGTCCCCGCCGCGGTCGCGAGCCGGCTGTGGGCCGCGACCGGGGGGCTGAGCGCGCGGGCCGCCGACAAGCTGCTGCGGCGTTTCGACGGACCGTTCCTGCGCCTCGACCGGGCCAGCGCCTGCTTCAGCTTCCACGACGTGCTACACGCCTACCTGAGCGCCAGCCTGGCAGGCGACGCGCGCCGCCAGGCGCACGCGGCGCTGCTGGACGCCTACAACCCGGACGGCGCGGCCTGGCACACCCTGGCCGACGACGGCTACCTGTACGATCACTTGGCCTACCACCTGCGCGCGGCCGGGCGCGACGACGACCTGCGGGCGCTGTTCGCGACGGACGATTGGCTGCGCCGGCGCTTCGAGCAGAGCGGGCACATCTATGACGGCTATCTGAGCGACCTGCTGCTGGCCTGGGGCGAGGTGGCGCGCCCGCGCGCGCTGGCGCAGGTCGAGGCCGGCGAGGCGCCGGAGGCGCTGGCGGACTGCGTCCGGTACGCGCTGATCCACACCAGCATCAACAGCCTGGCGGGCGGCTACGTCCCCGCCCTGGTGGCGCGGGCGGTGGAGATAAGGCTGTGGACGCCCGCCCGCGCGCTGGCGACGGCTCGCCGCGTGCCGGAGGCGGAGAAGCGCGCCGCCATGTGCGCCGCCCTGGCGGCGGTCCTGGAGGGGGAGGCGCGGCAGGAAGCGCTGGAGGCGGCGCT
>CALAJK010000109.1 GCA_937922795.1 uncultured Anaerolineae bacterium | reverse complement strand
CGCGATACGCAAGGCGGACAAAGCGAACGTATTTACTCTCTCGTTTTTGGCTCATGCTTTTGATTTTACCGGCTCAACTTATCTTTGCAACTGAGCACCTTTGACACATTTTTCGGCCTCTGGCCCCCCATCCCCGGCCCTTCGGGGGAAGGGGGCGGACGTTCCCCTCTCCGTTTACGGGGAGGGGGCTGGGGGAGGGGACGCTCCCCTCTCCGCCCGGCGGGAAAGGGGCTTGGGGGTGGGGTAGCGCGCAGCGTCAGGGTGAGGGCAAAACAGGTCATGCAAGACCGAATTTGCAGAGCAAAATTGGAAGCGATGACCCTGCAAAGTCCGCAATGCGCCAGTAGGAGCGCGCCGGTGGCGGCGCGATGATTTCCCAGATGATCGCTCCCGCTCCCGCCGGCGCGTGTGCTATTATAGGAGCCGTCCGGACTCTCCGTCCTTATCCATCGCTGTCTGCCGGATGTCTGAGGTAGCCCGATGTCTCCGATGCCTGACATGTGGATCACGCTGGCGATCCTAGCCGTCGCGGCCGTGCTGTTCGTGACCGAGTGGGTGCGGCTGGATGTAGTGGCGCTGGGGGTGGTAGTCGCCCTCATCCTGACCGGCATCCTGCCGATCGAGCAGGCGCTGGCCGGCTTCTCCAACAAGACAGTCATCAGCCTGGGGGCGCTGTTCATCGTGGGCGGCGCGGTGTTCCACACCGGCCTGGCGGCCATGATCGGCGACCGCATCGTGCGCATCGCCGGCGGCAGCCAAACTCGGCTGCTGGTGGTGCTGATGACCGCCACCGCCCTGCTGTCAGCCTTCATCAGCTCGACCGGCGTGGTCGCGCTCATGCTGCCGGCGGTGGTCAGCCTGGCCAACCGGCTGCGCGTCGCGCCGTCGCGGCTGCTCATCCCGCTGGCCTACAGCGCCCTGGTCGGCGGGGCCACCACGCTGATCGGCACGCCGCCCAACCTGCTGGCGTCGGACGCGCTGCGCCGCGCCGGCTACGCCCCGTTCAACCTGCTGGACTTCACGCCGGTGGGCGGGCTGCTGTTGGCCGCCTGCGTCTTGTACATGCTGCTGGTGGGGCGGCGCGTCCTGCCCGACCGCCAGCCGCAAGATGCGGCGCAGCAGGCCACCACGCCCGGCGAGCTGTTCGTGCTGTACCAACTCCCCAATAACCTATTCCGGCTGCGGGTGCAGCGCGGGTCGCCGCTGGCTGGCCAGACGGTGCAGGAGTCCGGCCTGCGGCAGCACTTCGACCTGACGATCCTCTCGGTCACCCGGCCCAACCACGCCCACGAGCCGCCCCGGTCGCTGGCCGGCGTCTACGCCCTGCTCAACCGCGAGCAGGTCGAGACCATTCTGAACCCTCCGCCCGACTTCCGGCTGCAGGAAGACGACGTGCTGCTGGTGCAGGGCGACGCCGAGCAGATGTCGCGGGCGTCGGCCGCCCACCGGCTGGCGGTGATGGCTGCTGAACCCGTGGCCGAGGGCGATCTCATCACCAACGAAGTCGGCATCGCCGAGGTCATCCTGCGGCCTCGATCGTCGCTGATCGGCAAGACGCTGCTGGAGGCGCGCTTCGGCTCGGTCTACCATCTGACCGTGCTCAGCCTGCGCCGGCCGGGCGTGGACGGCAAGCTCGACCTGAAGCGCACGCCGCTGGCCTTCGGCGATGTGCTGCTGGTGCAGGGCGAATGGCGGCACATCTTCGCGCTCAAACGCCTGCGGCAGGACTTCATCGTCATGGGGGAGCGCGAGGCCGCTGAATTGGGCGCGTTCAGCCGCCAGGAGAAAGCCCCGCTGACGCTGCTCATCCTGGCGGCGATGGTGGCGCTGGTCGGCCTCAACCTGATGGAGCTGGTGACGGCCAGCCTGCTGGCGGCGCTGGCGGTGGTGCTGACCGGCTGCATGACGATGGACGACGCCTACCAGGCGGTCGACTGGAAGAGTCTGGTGCTGGTGGCCGGGATGCTGCCGCTGAGCACAGCGCTGGAACAGGTCGGGGCGATCAACCTGGTCGCGGGCGGGCTGGCCGCGGCGCTGGGGCCGTCCGGGCCGGTGATGGTGCTGGCCGGTCTGTTCTTGCTGACGGCGCTGCTCACTCAGGTGATCTCCAACACCACCACCACCGTGCTGGTAGCGCCGGTGGCGCTGGCCACCGCCCAGAGCCTGGGCGTACAGCCGCAGGCCTTCCTGATGGCGGTGGCCGTGGCGGCCTCGATGGCCTTCGCCACGCCGGTGGCCACGCCGGTCAACACGCTGGTCATCACCCCCGGCGCTTATCGCTTCCGGGACTACCTGCGGGCGGGCATTCCGCTGATCTTGATCGCGCTGGTGGTGACGGTGGCGACCCTGCCGCTGCTGTGGCCGCTGTGAGGGCGGGCGTCACCCGCCGCCCTGCTGCTCCGCCCAGGCGCGCACCTGCCCCGCCCAATCTGGCGCATCTGGCGCGATGCCGCTAACGAGGGTCAGCACCCGGCGGGCGATGATCGCGTCCAGATCATCCGGGTCGTGGGCGATCAGATCGAGCAGGTGCGGCACATACGCCAGGTCGCCCAGGGCGGCCAGCAGCGCCGCGCCGGCGGCGATGCGCAGCTCAGCGTTGGCCTTCTCCTCCGCGATCTGCAGGAATTCAGCGGTGGACTGCCAGCCGGGGATGTCCGTCATCGTCGTCTGCAGCGACTGGCGAAAGGTCAGCCCCCAGCGCGCCAGCACGGCCTCGCTCTCGGCGACGGCGGCGCGCAGGCCGGCGCGGACGGGGGCGGCCGCCGGCGGCAGGACGCGGTGAACGGCGGCGCTGAGGGCGGCGATGTCGGCGTCGGACAGGTTCACCCCCTGCGCGGCCAGCGGGCGCTTGAACTGCCTGAGCAGCAGCGCGGTCAGCTCGTCAAGCGGAGCCTCGGCAGCCCGGCGGGCGGGGTCAGCGCGCATCGGCCTTCAGCCGGTCAATACGGCGCTGGAGGTAAGGCGAGAAATGCCCAGCGTAGCGCGCCCACAGCTCCGGACGCCGCCAGTCATCGCCGGTGATGCGCCCGCGGCAGTTGGGGGAGCCGCACAGGCAGTCGAACTCGTCATACGGGCTGCCGTCGCAGGTGGCGTAGTCGAACGTGATCTCCTCGCCGGGGGTGATATCCCGCCGGGCGTAGACTGCGACCGAACCGCTGAACCAGGCGTTCGGGTCGCAGGAATGATTGACCAGATGCGCCGGCTCCTCGCGAATCGGCTGGATGTAGAGATCGTCCTCGATCTGCAAGATGTGCACCTGGTCGGCAGGCGGCAGCGCGGCCAGCGCCGCGCCATCCAGCAGATAGCCCATGTAGAGCGTCAGCAGCTCGCCCTCAGCGACCGGCGCCATGGCGAACAGCCCGTAAAACCCTTTGTCGGGCAGATAGCGAGGTTCCAGTTTCGGCGACGTGTAGCAAGTCGGGCGATCAAGCATGGTTGACGTTCCGTCTGTGACACAACGAATTGGCTGGCATGAAGGCACTGCGTCCTTTCCGGCGGCGCGACCCGTCGCCCCTCAGACAGATCGAATTGCCGTTCGCTGAATAGTTGTCAGGGTTCAGCGGCGCGCGCATTATAGCACCGGCGGCGGCGCGCACAAGGCCGCCGCGCTGGAGCTTACGCAACCGCCGGCGTGAATGAGCGTATATTGTTCATAGAAGTCTCATATCGAATATTGATCCGGCTGTGCTACAATGCTCGTGATAATCAGAACAATCTGAACCAGCGATCAGTCAGGCAGCTTCAGCATGTCCAGCACAAACGGTATCAACACTGAACCTATCCTGCGAATCCGCGGCCTCACCCGACGCTACGAGGAAGGCGAGCGCTCGCGGCTGGTGCTAGACCGGGTGGACCTAGACGTGGCTGAAGGCGAGTTCTTCGTGCTGCTGGGTAAGAGCGGCAGCGGCAAGAGCACGCTGCTCAATCTGATCAGCGGAGTAGATCGCCCCGACGCTG
Organism: uncultured Anaerolineae bacterium; assembly: GCA_937922795.1. Lineage (GTDB taxonomy): Bacteria > Chloroflexota > Anaerolineae > Aggregatilineales > Phototrophicaceae > CFX2. The sequence goes on along the minus strand of CALAJK010000109.1, from coordinate 22,065 downwards.
GCCAGATTTACATCGGCGCTACGGAGGTGACGGCGCTAGACGACCGCCGGCTCACGCTGTTTCGCCGCGATCACATCGGCATCGTCTTCCAGTTCTTCAACCTGATCCCTACGCTGACTGTGCTGGAGAACATCACTCTGCCCGCCGAACTGCGCGGCGACTCGCGCCGCCAGGCGGAACGCCAGGGGCGGGCGCTGCTGGAACGGGTCGGCCTGGCCGACCGGGCCGACGACTTCCCGGATCGGCTGAGCGGCGGCGAGCAGCAGCGCGTGGCGATCGCCCGCGCCTTAGCGCGCGAGCCGCTGCTGGTATTGGCCGATGAACCGACCGGCAACCTGGATGAGGACACTGGCCGCTCCGTGCTGGCGCTGCTGCTGGAGCTGACCCGCGACGCTGGCAAAACGCTGGTGATGGCCACCCACAACCCGGAAATTGTGCCCCTGGCTGACCGGGTGTGCCGCATCCATGACGGCAAACTAGTGGTCACGCTGCAGCACCCCGACGGCCGCAAAATTGGTACGGGCGAATGGGCGGCAGTTGGGGTATAGTGGATCTGTGGGAAAATATGACCTTATTTGCGGCTCGACTGCACTCTTGTTGAAAGGTGACCGCAAATGGCAGACCCTGACCCCAAGGTGATCAAACAGCTTCTGGCTGACCTGCGCGGCTTCGACAAAGCCAAACGCCGCAGCGCCGTGATGAAGCTGGGGCTGGCGGGCGGCGAGGAAGCGATCCGCGCCTTGATCATGACCGTTCGCAACGACCACGAAGACCTGATCGCCCGCGGACGCGCCGCGCTGATGCTGGGCCAGCTTCGCGACCAGCGCGCCGTCGAGCCGCTCATCCGGGCGCTGACCGCGCCGGGCTACCAGACCCCGATTTACGCGGCGCAGGCGCTCGGCAAGATCGGCGACCGCCGGGCGATTGAGCCGCTGCTGGCGGCGCTGAACTCCGGCAATGAGCGCTTCCGCCAGGCGGCGCTGGAAGCGCTGAAAAATCTGGGTTACGAGGTGCAGAACGCTCAGGATCAGGACTGAGCGCCCGCCGCCCCAACCGAAAAGCCACCCCTTCAGCACGTCTCACGCTGCTGCGATGCAGTGCTTACGCTCCTCATGTGATCGATCCCAACCGGTTTCACAACGTTCTGGCGGCCACATAAAGCAGCAGGGGCACTCCAGCCCCGTAGAGCGCCCCTGCCTATTCAATTTTGATCCGCCGCCGTCGCAGACGGCGGTGCGGACACACCAGTTAGTCGCCGACGCCGACCGCCGCCCGGCCATTGGCCATCTCAGCTTCCATCTCCGACGCGTCAGCCTCAGTCTTGGCGCGGGCGATGGCGTAGATCATCACGCCGTAGCCGCACTTGGCCAGCACGTCGGCGATGGCATAGCCGACCTGCACAGCCACCAGCGCGCCCGCGCCGCTGATGCCCAGTATGGGCAGCAGGTAGACGATCGGGTAGAAGCCCCAGGTGGCCAGCAGCAGCAGGCGGATGTTGCGCACCAGCACTTTAGCCTCGCCCGGCTGGCGCTGGACGGCCGGCCCCAGCTCGCGGAACAGCACCCACAGGATGTACACGAATGGGATGGTGGAGATGAAACCCCAGATGGCGCGGGTCGTCGTATCGGCAGCGATCTCGCCCGGATAACCCAGGATGATCATCAGCGCCGCCGCCAGCCCCAGCCGGAACGTCAGGCCGAGCGCGCGCGCCTGCGCCAGCGCCAGCACCGCCACCAATTCGGCCACCAGCAGCGGCACGGTCAGCAGCCAGTCCACATAGCGGTAGGCGTCGTTGAAGGGCACGCCGCTGGCGACGTAAACGCCATCCTGCAGCACATAAGCCGCCGACCAGTTCTCGAAGATGCGCAGGTAGTGATAGCCGGCGACGGCCACGACGATAGCTGACATGACCAGCGCCATCCGGTAGCGCGGAGCCACCTGCTGCCGCCCCAGCACGAAGAAGACGAAGGACGCCAGCATGGCGGCGATGGTGAACGAGAACAGATTGTAGACTAAACTGTACTCGCCGACACTGAGCTCAGGTAACATAGCGTTATGCTCCCCGTCACTTTGTGACGTTCATCACTTATTGAACACTGTAAACGATAATAGCGCCTGATGCCTAAAAGCTGGATGAAAAGCCGTTGAGCGCCAGCTAAACGTGACAGGCCTCTCAATCGCCTCTCATGATTGAGTCCTACAATGGTGGCCATCGCGATCAATCAGCAGTGGAGACGCCGGTCAGTATGGGTGTGATCTTTCGCCTGGCGCAGCGGTACATCAGCCGCCGCTTCCTACAAAGTGTGCTGTTCATCGTCGGCGTTGCCCTGGGCGTGGCCATGGTCATCGCCATCGACATCGCCAACGGTTCCGCCAGCCGCGCCTTCAACTTGAGCGCTGAAAGCATCGCCGGCAAAGCGACCCACCGCATCACCGGCGGGCCGTCCGGCCTGCCTTCCGAGCTGTACCGCCAGATTCGCGTCGAATTGGGCTTGCGCGACTCGGCCCCGGTGATCGAGGGCTACGTCAAAGTCGTCGAACTGGATGACCTGCCGCTGCGGCTGCTGGGCGTCGATCCGTTCGCCGAGCCGCCCTTCCGCAGCTACCTAGCCGATGCTGAAGTGGAGGGCGAAACCGGCAGCGCTTTCGACGCGCTCAACACGTTCATCGCCGAGCCGGGCACGGTCTTGATGAGCGCCCCGCTGGCCGAGCGCTTCGGCCTGCGCCCCGGCAGCGCCCTCACGCTGCGCACCGGCGACCGGCAGGCGGCGGTGCGGCTGGCCGGCCTGATCCAGCCCGCCGACGGCGTCAGTCAGCAGGCGCTGGACGACCTGCTGCTGATGGACATCGCCACCGCCCAGGAGATCACCGGGACGACCGGCGCGCTGACCCGCATCGATCTGATCCTGCCGGAAGGCTACGACACCGGCTTGATCGAGGCGCTGCTGCCCCCCGGCGCGGCGCTGACCACGCCCAACGCCCAGACCAGCGCCATCAACCAGATGACCGCCGCCTTCGAGCTGAACTTGCAAGCGCTCAGCCTGCTGGCGCTGGTGGTGGGTGTATTCCTCATCTACAACACGGTGACGTTCAGCGTCGTGCAGCGCCGCCCGGTCATCGGCGTGCTGCGCGCCCTGGGCGCCACCCGCGACCAAATCTTCGCGCTCATCCTGGGCGAGGCGCTGCTGCTGGGCGTCATCGGCGTAGCGCTGGGGCTGGCGGTGGGCATCATCTTCGGGCGAGCCTCGGTCGGGTTGGTCGCCCAAACCGTCAGCGACTTGTACTTCACCGTCAACGTGCAGCGGGTGACAGTCGCGCCTGAGACGCTGCTGAAAGGCGGGTTGATCGGCCTGTTCGCCAGCGTCGCCGCCGCCTTCCTGCCGTCGCTGGAGGCCACGCGCACGCCGCTCGCCGGCACGCTGCGCCGATCTGAGGTAGAGCAGCGGGCGCTGCGGCTGCTGCCAGTCATGACCGCCGGCGCCCTCCTGCTCAACGGCGCGGGCGCGCTGCTGCTCCAACTGCCCACCCAGAATCTGTTCGTCAGCTTCGGCGCGCTGTTCTGCATCGTGGTCGGCAGCACCTTGTTCACGCCGCTGGCGCTGGTCGCGCTCATGCGGGCGGCGACCCCGGCCGCCGGCTGGCTGTTCGGCGTGCTGGGGCGCATGGCGCCGCGGGCAGTGGCGCGGTCGCTCAGCCGCACCTCGATCGCTGTGGCCGCGCTGACGGTGGCCGTCAGCGTGATCGTGGGCGTGGGCGTGATGATCGGCAGCTTCCGTAACACGGTGGCCGACTGGCTGGATACCACCCTCAGCGCCGACATCTACATCTCGCCGGCGCTGCTGTCGGTCGCCAGCGCTTCCGCCAACACCGACCCCGCCCTAGCCGAGACGCTGCGCCAGGTGGACGGCGTCGCCCGCGTCTCGACGGTGCGCAATGTGACAGTCGCCGCGCCCGATTATCCTGACCTGCCGCCGGTCAACCTGAACGTGTTCGATATCGACTCCGCCGAAGGCCGGCGGCGCTTCGCCTGGAACGCCGCACCGGACGGCGACTACTGGGCGGCGTTGGAAGCCGGCGCAGTGCTGGTCAGCGAGCCGTTCGCCTTCCGCCGGGGCATCACGCCGACCAATGACCGCCTGACCTTGCTGACCGACCGCGGCCTGCAGACTTTCGTCGTGGCTGGCGTGTACTACGACTACTCCACTGACCAGGGCGCGGTGATGATGGCCGAGCCGGTCTACCGCCGCTTCTTCGACGACCCGTACATCACCAGCATCGGCCTCGACCTGGAGCCGGGCGTCGCCCCGCGCGACATGATCGCCCGCCTGCAAACCGGGCCGCTGGCGGGCTACGACCTGCGCGTGCAGAGCTACGCCGACCTGCGCGCCGAGGTGTTCGTCATCTTCGAGCGCGCCTTCGCCATCACCGGGGCGCTGCAAGTGCTGGCGACGGTGGTGGCGTTCATCGGCATCCTCAGCGCGCTGATGTCTCTCCAGATCGAGCAGGCGCGCCAGTACGGCGTGATGCGCGCCACCGGCATGACGCCGCGCCAGTTGTGGCGCTTCACGCTGCTGCAAACCGGCCTGATGGGCGTGACCGCCGGTGCGCTGGCCCAACCCATTGGCCTGGCGCTGGCGGTGGTGTTGGTGTACGTCATCAACGTGCGTTCATTCGGCTGGACGATGCAGCTTCAACTGCTGCCGGACGAGTTCGCCCAGGCGTTCGCGGTAGCGGTGCTGGCGGCGCTGGCGGCCGGCATCTACCCCGCCTGGCGGCTGGCGCGGCTGGGCCCGGCGCGCGCTCTGCGCAGCGAGTGAAGGGTTCAAATGCGCGCGAATTCAGGTGTACTGAGGATGACGATCAACTGTACTGAGAGCGAACATGGCGACCGCGCGCATCCTACCCGTTTATGACGATTTTCTGGAATTCCCGGTCAGCAAAGCCACGCCGGAGGAAATCCTAGCGTTTCGGATTCCCGAAGCCACCCAGCGCCGCGCCGACGAACTGGCCGACCGCCACAAGGAAGGCCGGCTGCGCCCGGAGGAACTGGCGGAACTGGAACAGCTCCTGGAACTGGACGAACTGGTCTCGCTGCTGAAGGCCAAGGCGCTGAAAACCCTGAAAGCCTCTTGACCCGCGTCGCGCCCGGCCTGCAGCGGCGCGTCCGCCGGCGTGCTGATGGCCGCTGCGAGTACTGCTGTAAGCCGGAGGCGGTTGACTACATCGGGCATCAGGCCGACCACCTCGTCCCGGAGAAGCACACCGGGACGACTGCTTTCGAGAACCTGGCCTGGACCTGCTTCTGCCTTGTATTCTCTTGTATTCTAATGAAGTCACTATGAGCCGTTTCAGACCATCTATGGCAGCATGCCCAATGAAGGTCGTTCCCGGTGAGCAGCATTGCGCTGGTCTAGGATGCCTCCTGTCGTCCCCCGCTTGACACCCCGCCGCGCCGGTGGCTATACTGGTGCGCATGAACGCAGTTTCTAGCGCGCCGACGATGCTGATGCGCTGCCCTGACCAGGACAGACGCGCGGTGCTGCCCGGCGCTTGAGCGCCGCCCCCAGCCGCTAATCAGCCGTCTGTCCCGAAACTGGGCAGGCGGTTTTTCGTTATAGTTTGTGATGTTTGTGTGCAGCCAGGAGATCGGCGATGACCATCCCGCCCGACCAACCTAACGCGGGCTATCAACCTCAATGGGAGCGCCCGACCCGCCTGATGATGACCGTCTTCCTGATCGTAGGCGGCATCTACGCCCTCACGCTGCTAGCGCCTGTCATCCAGATGCTGGCCTTCGCCTTCCTGCTGGCTTTCGCCATGTTCACCCCCAGCCGCGCCCTGACCCGCCGACTGCGCATCCCGTGGGCGGGGTCAGTGGTGATCGTGTACTTGCTGCTCATCCTGGCGGTGTTGGGGCTGCTGCTAGTGGTCATTCCCAGCTTTGTGAACGGCGTCAACACGCTGCTGCGCCAGATCGAAAACGCCTACCAAAGCTTGCTCGTTCGCCTGCAGCAGTACGAGCCATCGCAGGGCATCGTGGACGTGCTGGGGCTGGGGATCGAGCTGGATATGAACCCGATCATCGAACCGGTGCGCGACTTCATCCTGGGCGGGCAGGCCAGCCTGCCGGAAGCGCCCGGCGGCCTGGGGATCGAAGCGCCCCCCACGCCGGGGCTGGTCGTGCCCGGCCGAACTGCCGGCTCCACGACCACGCCGGCGCTGACCCTCAACCCGCTGGAATCGGTCAATTTGCAGCAGCTGATCCAGAGCGTGTTCAACGTGGCCGGCACGGTGACCGACCTGATCGGCTCGCTGGTGGGGGGGCTGGCCGGGTTCTTCTCCAACCTGCTGCTGGCGGTGTTCGTGTCGTTCCTGGTGATGATCGACCTGCCGCACAGCTACAACAATCTCGTGAAATGGATCCCGCAGGCGTATCACCGCGAGTACGCGCTGCTGCTGGCGCGGGTGCGGGCGGTCTGGAACGGCTTCTTTCGTGGCCAGGTGTTCATCGGCATCGTCATCGGCATACTCACCTGGGTGCAGCTCACGCTGATGGGCGTGCCGGGCGCGACCATCTTGGCGATCTTCACGGCGGTCATCTCGCTCATCCCCACCCTCGGCGGCTTCATCGCGCTGCTGCCGCTGTCCATCGTGCCGCTGCTGCAGGGGTCGCTGGTGTTCACCGGCATGTCCAACGCGGTCTTCACGCTGCTGGTGGTGGGGGTCAACCTGCTCATCTCGCAGGGCATCTGGAACGTGGTTGCCCCCAAAATCCTGGGCGACGCGCTCGATCTGCCGCTGCCGGTCATCATCGTCGGCGTGTTCATCGGCGCGGCGGTGGGCGGCGTGCTGGGCGCGTTTCTAGTCGCCCCGATTATGAGCACGCTGCGGGTGATCATCATCTACATCATCCGCAAGATCGGCCAAGCCGACCCCTTCCCCGGCGAAGTGCCGGCTTACCCGCTGACCAGCAGTTTTTTCGATGAGCCGCTGCGCCCGCCGCCGCGCGCGGCAGCGCCAGCCCCGGCCGGCGATCAGCCGTCGGCTGCCAGCTAACGGCCAGGCTTCACCCTCAAGGAGCTTCTCTACATGCCCAAGTTCATCCATGTATCGGTGGCCTGGCCGTACGCCAACGGCGATCTGCACGTCGGTCATCTGGCGGGCGCGTATCTGCCCGCCGACATCTTCGCCCGCTATCACCGCCTGGTCGGCAATCGGGTGCTGATGGTCTCCGGCTCGGACAGCCACGGCACGCCCATCTCGGTGGAGGCCGACAAGCGCGGCGTCCCGGCGCGGCAGGTGTTCGAGCATTATCACCGCCGCTTCCTGCTCACCCAGCAGAAGATCGGCATCAGCTACGATCTGTTCACGCATACCGACACCGAGAACCATCACCGCATCGCCCAGGATTTCTTCCTGACGCTGCTGGAGCGCGGCTGCCTGTACAAGCAGAGCCAGAAGCTGCTGTACAGCGAGCAGGAGAAGCGCTTTCTACCCGACCGCTACGTCGAGGGACAGTGCTACATCTGCGGTTTCGAGAGCGCCCGCGGCGACCAGTGCGACAACTGCGGCAACCTGCTGGACGCCACCCAACTCATCAACCCGCACAACCGGGGGAACCCGTCCGACAAACTGGTCGTGCGCGAAAGCGAGCACTTCTTCCTCGACCTGGCGCGATTCGAGCCCGAACTGCTGGCCTATCTGGCGCAGCACGAACACCACTGGCGGCCCAACGTCACCCGCTTCAGCCGCAATTTCATCGCCGACGGCCTGCAAGGCCGCCCGATCACCCGCGATATCGACTGGGGCATTGATGTGCCGCTGCCGGGTTGGGAACACAAAAAGCTGTACGTGTGGTTCGAGGCGGTCATGGGCTACTTCACCGCCAGCGTTGAATGGGCGCGTAACACCGGCCAGCCGGACGCCTGGAAGCAGTGGTGGTACAACCCAGAGGCCGAAATCTACAACTTCATCGGCAAGGACAACATCCCCTTCCACACCATCATCTGGCAGGCCGAGCTGCTGGGAGTCAGCGGCATCTACAACGACGGCAGCGATCAGCCGATCAACCTGCCCTACGACGTGCCGGCCAACGAGTTCATGAACATCGAGGGCAAGCAGTTCTCCAAGAGCCGCAACTGGGCCATCTGGCTGCCCGACATCCTGGAGCGCTACCAGCCGGACGCCGTGCGCTACTACGTGGCCATGACCTTTCCGGAGACGGCCGACTCCGACTTCGCCTGGGACGGCTTCCTGAACCGGGTGAACAATGAACTGCTGGCCACTTGGGGCAACCTAGCCAACCGGATGTTGAGCTTCGCCTACAAACGGTTCGACGGCCGAGTGCCAGCGGTGGCCTGGGACGACCTGACCGCCGACGACCGGGCGATCATCGCCCAGAGCGAGGCGGCTTTCGAGCAGATCGGCGGGCTGCTGGCGGCGGTCAAGCTGCGCGATGCGCTGCAAGCGGGCATGGCGCTGGCTAAGGACGCCAACGCCTATCTCGATCGGCGCGCCCCCTGGAAGACCATCAAAGATGACCCGGACGACGCCGCTCGCGCCGTCTACGCCATCCTGCGGGTGATCGACAACCTGAAGATTCTGCTGGCTCCGTTCCTGCCGTTTAGCAGCCAGAAGCTGCACGAATTTCTGGGCTATGAGGGGCAGCTCTTCGGCGATCTGAAGATCGTCGAATATGCGGAGACGACCCGCCGGCACGAGGCGCTGGTGTATGACGGCTCGACCGCCAGCGGGCGCTGGACGCCAAGCGCCCTGCCGCCTGGCCAGGCGCTGCGCGAGCCGCAGCCGCTGTTCGTCAAGCTGGATCCGGAGATTGTCGACCGGGAACGGGCTTATCTGGGCGCTCCACGGGAGGAACGCCCGATCACGCTCTGAGGTTCAGCCGCGCGGGGAGTGTTTGCTAGGCTTGCGAGGGCTGAGCATCCACGCGCTCGTCGGCCTGCGCTGGGCGCGGAGCATAGACCCGCGTGCCGCAGTAGGCGCATACTTTTTCGTCGCCGACGATATGCCACATCGGCGGCGTCTTGCGGCAGTAGCGGCAGACAGCTTTCATGGCTTCGGCGTACTGTTTGGGCACGTAACGCAAGAGCATAAGCGGTTTTTCCTCTTCAAAAGGCGCGAACCGGCGAGCCTTACGATAAATCTTTAGGCTTGCGCGCGCCTTACACAGTTATTGTCTATGTTACACCGGCCGCGTTAAGGGCCGGATAAGGTCAGATTATCGGCAGGCTAAGCTCGGTGGGGCCTGTCCATGCCCGCCGCCCTGTGCGATCCCGCCGCGGCTCAGGGCGGCTTCGGCCGTCAGGTATCAGATGAGGACTGTCTGGATGTCGTCCGCGCTGGTGTATGGCGCTGTCCCGCCCCGGCCTTTCGCAATCCGCGGCGCTTCTGGTAAGATGCGGACGACAGTCTCATGGCGATCAGGCGGCGACGAATGGCGATGGCGATGACCGTTCAACAGGCGCTGGGCCGCGCCCGCGCCCGAATTGAGACGCTCGATGCCCAGGCGCTGCTGTGTGCCGCGCTGGGCGTGGAACGCGCCTATCTGTTCGGCCACCCTGACCACCCCCTGACGCCGGCGCAGGCCGACCGATACGCAGGCTGGGTCGAACGCTGCGCCGCCGGCGAGCCGCTGGCCTACATCCTGGGCCGCCGCGCCTTCTACGACCGGGATTTCATCGTCACGCCCGACGTGCTCATCCCGCGCCCGGAGACTGAGCTGCTGGTCGAGCAGGGGCTGGCCTACCTGCGCGGGCGGCCGGCGGCGACCGTGGCCGACGTGGGCACAGGCAGCGGCGCGCTGGCGGTGACGCTGGCCGTTCACGCCCCGGCGGCGCAGGTGTACGCGCTGGACATCAGCCCGGCGGCGCTGGCGGTCGCGCGGCAGAACGCGGCGCAGCACCGGGCTGCGGTGACCTTTCTGGAAGGCGATCTGCTGCGGCCGTTCCTGGAGCGCGGCCTGCGCTTCGATCTGCTGGTCGCCAACCTGCCCTATATCGCCAGCGGCGATCTGCCCAGTCTGGCGGTGACTCGCTGGGAGCCGCGGCTGGCGCTGGACGGCGGGGCTGACGGCCTCGATTTGGTGCGGCGGCTGCTGGACCAAGCGCCGGCCGCCGCCCGGCCAGGGGCTCGGCTGCTGCTGGAGATCGGCGCTGACCAGGGCGCAGCCGCCCAGGCGCTGGGGGCGGCGGCCTTCCCCGGCGCGCGAGCGGCGGTGCTGCCCGATCTGGCCGGCCATGATCGCATCCTGCGGTTAGATTTACCCTGAAGTTCAGCCGCCAGCTGCGTGTATAATCAGGGCGCAGAGAGGTGAACGGTCGATGACGGAAGATTACCGGGCGCAGGTGAAGCGCCGCGCGCTCGACTTGACGCGGCTGGTGCAGCTCACCTTCAAAGGCCAGATCAGCGACCGGCTGCCCTGGCGGCAGGTCGTCGCGCGCCCGGTGACCATCAAGGGGCAGACCGCGCTCCAGTTCGCGCACTTCGACGCCCGCCGCGACATCACTAAGAACTATGCCGGCGCGGAGGCTGAAGCGCATCTAGACGCGCTGCTGGCGCTGCCCTTCAGCAGCATCACGCTGCGGACGACCGACGAACATCTGAGCGTGCAGATCACCCGTAAGGGGCGGGCCATCCTGCACCGCGCGCCCGCCGCCGCGCCGCCGCCCCTGCTGGCGCATGACGCCGCTAAATCCCCGCCGCTGCCCGCCGGCCGTCCTGACCCGTTCCTGCGCGCGCTGGGCATCATGACGGCGGACGGGCGCGTGAAGGCACACATGCAGGACAAATTCACCCAGATCAACGAATTCCTCAAGCTGCTGGAGCACACCAGAGCGCTTGAGCAGATCGCCAGCCGACCGCTGCGGGTGCTGGACTGCGGCTCTGGCGCGGCCTATCTGACATTCGCCGTTTACCACTATCTGGCGCAGGTGCGCGGCATCCCGACCGAGGTCGTCGGCGTGGACGTCAACGCGGCGCTGACGGCCAAGAGCGCGGCGACCAGCGCGGCGCTGGCGCTGCCGCAGGTGTGCTTCGTCCCGTCTCGCATCCGAGACTATCAGCCGGCAGCGCCCCCGGATATAGTGCTGGCGCTGCACGCCTGCGACACGGCCACCGACGAGGCGCTGGCGCAGGGCATCCGCTGGGGGGCCAGCCTGATCATGGCCGCGCCGTGCTGCCATCGCCACCTGCATGACCAGCTTGAAACGCGCGCGCCGTTCGCGCCGCTGCTGCGGCACGGCATCCTCAAGAAGCGCTTCGCCGACCTGCTGACCGACTCGCTGCGCGCCCTCATCCTGCGCGTGATGGGCTACAAGACCGACGTGGTGGAATTCGTGTCATCGGAACATACCGACCGCAACCTGATGATCCGCGCCGTGCGCCGGCTGCCGCCGGGTGACCGCCGCTTCGTGCAGGAGTACCGCGACCTGACGACTTATTGGGGCGTCACGCCGCACCTGGAGACGCTGCTGGGCGATCTGTGGGCGCGCACTGTGGGGGAGTGAACGCCGGCGCAGTTTCAGGCGGCGGGCGCGGCCAGCTCCAGCCGAACGCTGAACAGCGTGCCCTTGCCCAGCTCGCTGTGCGCCGTGATCTCGCCGCCGTGCAACTCGATGATCTCTTTAGAGATCGTCAGCCCCAGCGCCGTCCCGCCGATGTCGCCATGCTTGGGGATGGCGAACGGGTGAAAGACCTGCGCCAGCAGATCTTCTGCCAGGCCGACGCCGTTATCCTGCACGTGCAGCGTGGCGCAGCGCGGCGCTTCCGGGTCGTCCGGGATCGGGTCGGCTTGCAGGCGCACCAGCACCCGGCCGCCGTCGCGAGTGTGGTTGAGGGCGTTTGACACGAGATTAGTCAGCACCTGACTCAGCCGCTTGGGGTCGGCGTAGACCATCAGCGGCGTCTCCGGCAGCTCGCAGTCCAGCCCGATCGAGCGGTGCTCGGCCCGCGCCCGGTAGCTGGCGACGACTTCCTGCACCAGCTCTTGCAGGACGACGTCCTGGCGGTCGAGCAGCACGCTGCCGCGCTCGAACTGTGAGAAGTCGAACATCTCTTCAACCAACTGGTTCAGACGCTGCACCGCCTGGTCGAGCACCGTCAGATGCTCATCAAGCTTTTCCGGCTGTTTGCGCAGCAGGTACAAGCGCACCTTCAGGTTGGCAATGGGCGTGCGCAGCTGGTGGGCGGCGTTCGACACGAACCGCTGTTTGCTGGTCTCAAAGCGGGCTTCGCGGGTGCTGTCGTGGACGATGGTCAGCAGCCCGCCGGAGCCGTTGAGCGGGGTGCTGACGACGCGAGCGTCCAGCTCGCTGCCGTCCGGCCGCCGGATTTTCAGCCAGCCCTGCCGGTCTTTGGCCGCCAGGTCGGCGACCGAACGGTAGAACGCCGCCAGCGCTTCCGGCAGGCCGTCCTGGGGCGCGCGCAGCAGGTCGTCGCGGCCGTAGCCGGTGAGCTGCACCAGCGCCCGGTTGACGATGCGGGCGCCCTCGTCGGCGTACAGGACGCCGTCGCTCAGGCCGTCGAGGATGGTTTTCAGCCGGTCTATTTCGGCCCGCGCCTGTTCAAGTTCCGTTCGCGCCTGTTCGAGCTGCGTTTGCAGCGGCTTCAGGCGTGCATTGATCTCGGCCTCCAGCCGGGACGTTTCGCGCGCCGCGGCCTGCCGCCGGTCGTGCGCGGCGCGGCGCACCGCCGCCCACGCCAGCCCCACCAGCAGCACGGACAGCAGGGCGGCCACCCCCAACATCAGCAGCGCTGTCTGCGGGCTGGCAGCCCGCGCGGTGTCCGGCTGACCCGCCAGCGCTTCGAGCCAGGTGAGCAGCAGCCAGGCACAGCCCAGCAGGCCGAGCAGGATCGCGCCTAGGCTCAGCAGCAGCAGCGTGCGGTCTTGGGATGGCGAGGATGGTTCCATGCGCATAACGATTGACGACAGCTCACGAGCGAGCTTGAACACAGCAGGATTGCGAGGCCGCCAAGCGTCCAGGCGAGGCAGTCAGCGGCGCGACCTGGCCTATCCTTAGACCATTAGATTAGCATATCATATCCCAGCCGCGCCAGGCCGAACGCATAGGGCAATAGTCCCACCCGCGCGGATACGCGCTTAATTCACATGGTAGTTTATTAACAATTAATTTATCTTTACTTAAATATTTCGTCACCGTTCCATAATGATACGCGCCGCTTTCGTTAATACTCGGCGATTACCATTCTCGCTGGATCATGCCGGGATGAAACCGTGCAGATCTGCCCGTTGTTCGATCGGATAATTGAGGAGAAGACGAACGTATGCGTAACCGTATTTTGTTCGCGCTGGTGGCGCTGCTGCTGCTCGTGCCCTTCATGAGCGCGGCGGCCCAGGATCAGAGCATCGTAGAGATTGCCGCTGGCAACGCCGACTTTTCGACGCTGGTGTCGCTGGTGCAGGCCGCCGGCCTCGTCGACACGCTGAGCGGCGAAGGTCCGTTCACTGTGTTCGCGCCCACCAATGACGCTTTCGCCGCCGTGCCGCAGATCGCAGTGGACTTCCTGCTGGCCAATCCCGACGTTCTGACTCAGGTGCTGACGTACCACGTCGTGCCCGGCAAGGTGATGTCCGCCGATCTGAGCAGCGGCGAAGTGGCCACGGCTCAGGGTCAGACGATTGACGTAGCCGTCAGCGACGCGGGCGTGAAGATCAACAACGCCAATGTGGTGGCCGCCGACATCGAAGCCAGCAACGGCGTCATCCATGTGATCGACGCGGTCATCCTGCCCGCTTTCGAGCTGCCTGAAGTCGACCCGCTGGCAGTCAGCGACAACATCATCGCTGCCGGCTCCTCGACAGTTTTCCCCTTGACCGAACGCATGGCCGACCTGTTCAACCAGGATGGCTTCGGCGGCACGATCACCGTGGACATGATCGGCACTGGCGCGGGCTTTGAACGCTTCTGCGTCAATGCTGAGACCGACATTTCCAACGCCAGCCGCCCCATCCGTCAGACCGAAATAGACTCGTGCCGCGCCAACGGCCTGGAGCCGGTGGGCTTCTTCGTGGCGATTGACGCGCTGGCCGTCGCCGTCAGCCGCGAAAATACGTTCGTGGACAATCTGACCCTGGAGCAGGTCGCTGACATCTTCAGCGGCAAGGCGACCACCTGGGCCGAAGTCAACCCGGCCTGGCCGGCGGAGACGATCCGCCTCTTCAGCCCCGGCAGCGACAGCGGCACGTACGACTACTTCGTCGAAGAAATTTTCGACCGAGACGAGACGCCGATCCAGAATGCCCCTGGCATCCAGTTCAGCGAAGATGACAACGTGCTGGTGGCCGGCGTCGAAGGCAGCCCGTATGCGATCGGCTACTTCGGCTATGCCTACTATCAGGCCGATCAGGAGCGTATGCGCGCCGTGGCCATCGAGGGCATCGTGCCGAGTGAAGAGACCGGGACGACCGGCGAGTACCCGCTGAGCCGGCCGCTGTTCATCTACAGCGCCCCCAGCATCATGCAGGCCAAACCGCAGGTGGCGGCCTTCATCAACTACTATCTGCGGAACGCCAATGAGCAGTTAGGCTCGCGCCCAGACCAGATCGGCTACATCCCGACCAACAAGTACGTGGGACGCCTGAACACCGTTCTGTATCTAGCTGCTCTAGGCAAGTAGGATCCACACTATCCGCTTGTCCGTTTAGGCGTGAGTGACCGGGAGGAGGCCAACCTCCTCCTGGTCACCACGTTTAACCAAGCTATCATTATCGTCTACGCACAGACACGGTGCGTAAGCCAATCGCACACCGCTGCACCCTACATCGAGTGGTTCATCTGTGTTAAATAAAGAAGAACCTGAAGGTGAGCGAACGTGACCACTACTAGCGCCTCACGACAGATATCACTGGCCGACTATCTCGCCGATCGGCGTGGACGCGTACAGCGTCTGTACCGGCGGCCGCGCCTGCTGGATCGCGCAGTCCACACCTTCCTCTTCCTCAGCGGCGCGCTTTCCATCTTGACGACGATTGGCTTCACCATCGTGTTGGGATCAGAAGCCATCAAATTCTTCGCTACCACCGAATGGCTGAACATCAACAGGCAGCTTGCGGGCGCTGTCGAGGCTGATACGACCACCTTCCAGCTCAACACAGGCGGCAGCGCCGTGGCCGAAGGCGACCTGCTGCGGCTGACGATTGAGGAAACCGGCGAGCAGGTACGCGTGACGCGCGTGCTCGATACGACAACCATCGAGGTTGAGCGCGGCGTCAATGGCACGCTGGCGAAGCCGCACCCCAACGGCGTGCCCGTTTTCCGTGGCGCCGAGGTCACCCTGCGCGAATTCTTCACCAGCACCCGTTGGGCGCCTCAGGTCGGCAATTTCGGCGTGCTGCCGCTGGTGACGGCGACCTTTATGACCAGTCTGATCGGCATGTCTGTGGCGCTGCCAATCGGCTTGGGGGCGGCCATTTATCTGAGCGAATACGCTTCGCCGCGCGCGCGCGCCGTCATCAAACCGATCATCGAAGTGCTGGCCGGCGTGCCCACCGTCGTCTATGGCTACTTCGCCCTGACTTTCGTTACCCCTCTGCTGCGCAGCATTTTCGGCACAGATGTCGTGCAGGTTTACAACATGGCCTCTGCCGGCCTGGTGGTGGGCATCCTGATCATCCCCACGATCGCTTCGGTCAGCGAGGACGCGCTGACCGCCGTGCCCCGCAGCCTGCGCGACGCCAGCTACGGCATGGGAGCCACCCGGCTGGAGACCGTCACACGCGTGCTGCTGCCGGCGGCGCTATCCGGCATTTCGGCAGCCATCATCCTAGGGGTTTCGCGGGCGGTCGGCGAGACGATGATCGTGCTGATTGCTGCCGGCGCCGGCCCGAATTTCTCGTTCAATCCTTTTGACAATGCCGAGACCATGGCCGGGCATATCGCCCGCATCAGCACCGGCGACATCGCTCGCGGCACGATCGATTACAACAGCGTCTTTGCGGTGGGGCTGACTCTGTTCGTGGCCACCTTCCTGCTGAATGTCGCCAGCAATATCATCACACGCCGCTTCCGTGAGGTGTACGCATGAGCACAACGGTCACCAGCAGCAGCGACCTACTGCGAGACGAAACGCAGTTCAAAGAGCGGTTGAAACGGCGCAATCGCGTCGGCAGCGCCTTCGGCAAGTTCTTCTACATCTCCAACTTTGTCGGGTTGATCGTGCTGATCGTGCTCATCCTGCACGTGCTCAACTCGTCATTCGGGCTGACCGTCGTCGTCAATACGATCGAGCCGTCGGCGCTGGCGGATCGCCCGCTGGAGGAGCTGAGCGAAGAGGAACTGGGTAAAATCCTGGTCGAACAGCTCGGCAATCGCGTGCGCGTCGTCATCCGTGACCGCTACAGCGTGGTCCCACCAAACGATTTCACGCTGATCCCTTTGGCAGACGCGCTGGCTGGATCGCAACTCCCGCCCGGCACGGAAGAGCTGACGATCAACGAGCTGACAGCCGAACAATACGAACAGTTCTTCAACCTAAACTTGAGCCGCGAAGATGCGCTCGACCTGGTGGTGAACGAGGTTGTCAAGCCGCGAGTGTTTCGCACCTGGACGCTGCTCGAATCGCTGCTGAATCGCCCCGGCATCGAAGAAGAGGTAGCCCAAAGCGAACGCCTGCGGCAGGGCAAACTGGAGTTCCGCTCGTGGATCTCGCTGGATTTCATCACCTCGTCGGTCTCATCTTCAGCTACCACCGCCGGTTTGCGCACAGCGCTGTTCGGCTCGTTCCTCATCATCAGCATCACAGCCGTTTCAGCGCTGATTGTCGGCATCGCCTCGGCGGTCTATCTAGAGGAGTACGCGGCGGATAACTGGCTGAACAACCTGATCGAGATCAACATCCGCAACCTGGCGGCGATCCCCTCGATCATCTACGGCATGTTGGGGCTGGCGGTACTGGCGCAGGCCTTGGCGGTTTTCACAGGTGGCTACATCTTCGGCGTCAATCTGCCGCCCCAGGCGGCGGACCAGATCGTGAACGCGATCAACACCGCCTTTGGCGAACCCAGTCTGAGCAACGCCGAACGCGACGAAATTCGCGATCAGGCAGCCGGGGCGCGTAAAGATCTGGACAGCTTCGTCGCGGTCGTCGTCGAACATCTCCGGCCAGAAGCGCTGACCGCAGGCGAAAAAGAGGCCTTGGTGCGCACCTTCCTCAACTACCGCCTGCCGTCGGTGGCGTCGCTGACTACGTTTTCGACCCCGAGCATCGAGCAAACGCGCGAAGACATTGTGCGCATTGTGGGCACCGATAAGCTGACACCGGAACAGCTTGACGCGCTGGCAGAAAACCTGCGCGTATACGGCACGTTCAACATCAATGGGCGCACAGTACTGAGCGCCGGCCTGACGCTGGGGCTGCTGATCTTGCCAGTGATCATCGTCAACGCGCAAGAGGCGCTGCGCGCTGTGCCGTCATCGATCCGTGAGGCGAGCTACGGACTGGGCGCGACGCGGCTGCAAACGACGGTGCGCCAAGTGCTGCCGGCGGCGCTGCCGGGCATCATGACAGGCGTCATCCTGGCGGTGTCGCGCGCCATCGGCGAGACGGCCCCGCTGCTGGTCGTGGGCGCTTCGACGTTCATCGGCATCGATCCGAACGGCCCGTTCTCGAAATTCACCGTAGTGCCCATCCAGATTTACCAGTGGACTTCGCGCCCAGAGCAGGAGTTTCGCGCGGTGGCGGCGGCGGCGATCATCGTTTTGCTGATCGTCATGCTGCTGCTGAACGCAACTGCCATCTTCATCCGTCAGCGCTATACTATCCGTTACTAACCGGACTGATCACTGATCGAGATCGAGGAGTCAACGTACATGAGCCAGGTATCGCAAGCGGCGATTTCCTCTCCAGAAACCTCTGTTGATCCCTATGTGATCGAGGCTCGTTCGATCAGCGTTTTTTACGGCTCGTACATGGCCGTCAAAGACGTGAGCCTGCAAATTCCGCGCAACCAGATCACGGCTTTCATCGGGCCGTCGGGCTGCGGCAAGAGCACCGTGCTGCGCGTGTTCAACCGCATGAATGACCTGGTGGCGGCGGCGCGGGTTGAGGGCGAGATCATCTACCGCGGCGAGAACCTGTACAGCCCGAACGTCGACCCGGTTGAGGTTCGCCGCCGCATCGGCATGGTCTTTCAGAAGCCCAACCCTTTTCCCAAGAGCATCTACGACAACGTGGCTTACGGCCCACGTCTGTTAGGTATCAAGAAGAAGAGCGAATTGGACGACATCGTCGAGCGCAGCTTGAAGGGCGCGGCGCTGTGGGATGAAGTCAAGAACGATCTCAAGAAATCGGGGTTGGCGCTGTCGGGCGGCCAGCAGCAGCGGTTGTGCATCGCCCGCACGATCTCGGTCGAGCCGGACGTGATCTTGATGGATGAACCCTGCTCAGCGCTTGACCCGATCGCCACCCAACGCATCGAGGAATTGATGCACGAGCTGACCGAACGCTACACGATCATCATCGTCACCCACAACATGCAGCAGGCGCTGCGCGTGTCGGACTACACCGCCTTCTTCAACATTCGCAAAGCGGGCGAAGGCAAAGAGGAGACGCGCTGGGGCGAGCTGGTCGAGTTCGGCGAGACGCAGCAGGTGTTCACCCAACCGACACAGCACGAAACGGCCGATTACATCTCCGGCCGCTTCGGTTAAAACTGGAATAACGCGCGACGCGCGCAGGCCCGCTGCTGTCTGCCTCACACCTCAGGGCAAACGTATCGACGAATGCGGCGCGGGACTGCGAAGGACCGCAGCAGCTTTGCAGGGGCAGCCAGCTTGTCTGTTCGGTTTGCCCCGCCTGATATGCGTTTGTCAATGTGCGGGCGCGCATGCCGGCGCGCCTCTACAACATTTGCCGCTGCCTCGCAGTCCGCTCGTCGATGTTGAGGCGTTTGCCCTGGGGCGAGATGGCTCCGCTGGCCGAATTGCGGCGGCTGTACTACAATTCAGCTTATGGGAGGGGGCAGGGCGCGGATGAGCCTTGCCCTGTTGATTCGCCGCATGAGATTGTGTCTGATCATCGTCATCCTGCTAGCGGCCTGCGCGCCGGCGCCGCGCCAATCGGCGGAGCCGCTGCCGACGCTGGCCTCGCTGAACGTCAATCCGGCGCCCATCTACGCGCTGGAGGGGGCGGAACGCGCCGCGCGCAGTTTCCTCGAAGCCTGGCGCATGGGCGACTACGCCGCCATGTACGACCTGGTGGCCTTCACCAGCCGTGAAGCCACGCCTTATGACACGTTCCGCAGCTTCTACGAAGGCGCGGCGGCCGAGATGACGCTGCAAGATTTACGCTACACCGGCCAGACGCTGTACCGCGAACGCGACGATGTGGCCGTCTTCGCCTATGACCTGACGTTTGAGACCAGCTTGCTCGGCCAGTTCACCGACGCCGGGCGGCTGCTGCGGCTGGTGGCCGACCCGCGCGCCGGCGACTGGCGCGTGGCCTGGTCGCCGGGCGACATCTTCCCGGAGATGGCCGGCGGCGCGCGGCTGCGGCGCGAGGTCAGCCCGCCCAACCGCGCCAACATCTACGACCGCGACGGCGCGGTGCTGGCCGATCAAAACGGGCGGGTGGTCACGGTCAGCGCCGTCAAGCGCGAAATCCCCTCGTGGGAGGTCTGCCTGAGGCGGCTGGCCCCGGCCGTCAACCGACCCGCCGCCGACCTGGAACGCATCTACGCCGAGTCCGCCGCCGACTGGGTGATGGCGCTGGGCACGCTGGAGCCGGCAGCTTATGAGCAGTTCGCCAGCCAGCTCGAACAGGCCTGCGCCGCCCGTTTCAGCAGCCGCCCGGCGCGCCGCTACCCTAACGGCACGATCGCGCCGCACATCGTCGGCTACGTCGGTTATCCGGACGAAGCCGACCTGCCGGCGGTGCTGGCAGCGGGCTTCAACCAGGACTCGATCCTAGGGCGCAGCGGCGTGGAGCGCGCCTGGGACGATACGCTGCGCGGGCGTCCCGGCGGCCGGCTGCTGATCGTCCAGCCGGGCAGCGAGGCGCTGCGCGAGGTGGCCCGCCAGCCGTCGCGCCCGGCCGAGAGCGTCTGGCTGACGATCGACAGCGACCTGCAAGCGCAGGTTCAAAAGATCATCGCCGAGGCTTACGCCCAGAACGCCGCCGGCTACGCCCGCACTTCCAACGGGGCGGCGGCGGTGCTGCTGGACGTGAACACCGGCGAAATCCTGGCCATGGTCAGCTACCCGACCTTCGACGTCAACGCCTTCGCGCCGTTCCCCAGCATGGGGCGCGCCGCCGCCGACCGGATCGTGGCCGAACTCCAGGCTGACCCGCGCCGTCCGCAGTTGAACCGGGCCACGCAGGGCGTCTATCCGCTGGGCTCGGCCATGAAGACCGTCTCGGCGCTGGCCGTCGCCGACAGCGGCGTGTATGCGCTAGATCAGAAATACACCTGCACCGGCATCTGGAAACGCGAGGAGCGCTTCACCCGCTTCGACTGGCTGCCGGGCGGCCACGGCACGCTGACGCTGGCCGGCGCGCTGACCCAGAGCTGCAACCCCTACTTCTACGAGGTCGGCTACCAGATGAACCAGCGCCAGCCCGGCCTGCTGTCGGAGTACATGCGGCGCGCCGGCTTCGGCGTGCCCACCGGCCTGCGCGACATCCCGGAGTCGCCGGGCTTCATCCCCGACCCGGAATGGAAGCGGCGCGCGACCGGGCTGGAGTGGACATTCTCCGACGAGGTGAACATCGCCATCGGCCAGGGCGAAGTGCTGGTCACGCCGCTGCAGGTGGCGCGCTGGTACGCCGCCATCGCCAACGGCGGCACGCTCTACCGGCCGCAGTTGGTCAAGCAGGTGGCCATCCTGGGCGAAGCCCCCAGCTACGTGGCCACGCCCGATCCGATCGCCCAGGTCGGCGCGCGCCCCGAAGTGCTGGCCACGCTGCGCGAGGGGCTGTGCGCCGTCACCACCGCGCGCGCCGGCACGGCCGAATACCAGTTCCGCCGCTACACCGAGCTGCAAAAGCTGGGCGTGTGCGGCAAGACCGGCACGGCCCAGGATGGCAGCCGCGCCGACGCCGTCTCGCACGCCTGGTTCGCCGCCTACGCCCCGCGCGACAACCCGCAGGTCGCGGTGGCGGTGGTGGTCGAGAACGCCGGCGAAGGCTCCGGCGTGGCCGCGCCCATCGCCCGCGATATCCTGCTGGCCTATTTCTTCGGAGCCGGCGATTGACCGCCGCGCGACCCCGGAGGGCTGACGCCGTGCTGCCGACCGCGCCCGGTTACGACAAAGAACGGCTGGCCGACGGCCGGGTGCTGTGCTTCCGGTTCCGCGACCTGAAGCCGGCCACCGTCGACGCCTGGGCGCGCGACCTGACCGCCGAGCTGACCGGCTGGCCGGCTGACCAACCCTGGCGGCTGCTCCTCGACATCCGGCTGCAGGGCAGCACGGTCAACACCTACGCGCTGCGCCGCGCGCGGGACATCGCCAACCTGCGCCCCGACCTGACCGGCCGCTTGGCGCTGCTGGTCGCCAGCCGGCTGGCCGCCGACGTGGTGTCGATCGCGCTGCGGGCCACCCGCAACCGCTACCGCCAGCGGCAGGTGTTCGTCAACGAGACGCTGGCGCTGCGCTGGCTGCTGGAGGACGCCGTTTAGGCCGGTTTTAGACCGCGCAGGTTCTATATGAGGATGTACTAGGGGCGGCTGCGCCTAGGTTGTGGGGCGCGCAGAAAGACGAGGCTGATGCGACGAGTCGTGTTTCTTGTGGCGAGCGTGCTGGTGAGCGCGCTGTTCCTGTGGCTGGCGCTGCGCGACCAGGACCTAGGGCGGGTGTGGGCCAGCATCCGCCAGGCAGATGCCGGCTGGATGCTGGCCGCGATGGTCGCTATCAGCCTGGGGTTGTGGACGCGCGGCGTGCGCTGGCGCGGCCTGCTCGACGACCGGCTGACGGTCGCTCAGGCCGGGCATGTCCTCAACATCGGCTTCCTGCTGAACCTACTGCCGCTGCGCGCTGGTGAGCTGGCGCGGTCGGTGCTGGCGACGCGCTACCGCGTGCCGTTCATGACCGC
>CALAJK010000108.1 GCA_937922795.1 uncultured Anaerolineae bacterium | reverse complement strand
CCGCCACGCCCACGCCGACGGCCATCCCAACCGACACGCCGCCGCCCACGGCCACGCCAACTGACACCCCGACGGCGACTTTCACGCTCTCCGCCACACCGTCGCCAACCGAGACGCCGACGATGACTGAGACCCCCACCGCCACGCCCACGCCGACGGCCATCCCAACCGACACGCCGCCGCCCACGGTGACGCCGCTGCCGATCATCCCGACCGAGACGCCGACGCCGACCGCCACCCTGACCGAGACGCCGACGGCGACAGCGACCGATCAGCCCACGCCGACGCCCAGCGAGACGCCTACCGCGTCGGCCACTTTCACGCCGCCCCCGCCACCGACCTTCACCCCCGCGCCCACCAACCCGCCGACGCGCACGCTGTCGCCGGGCGAGCTGACCCTGTTCTTCACGCCCACGCCGTCCGCGACCGCCAGCGCCGCGCCCACGCTGGATGTGACACCCACGTTCATCACCGCCGAGGC
This sequence comes from uncultured Anaerolineae bacterium, assembly GCA_937922795.1. Lineage (GTDB taxonomy): Bacteria > Chloroflexota > Anaerolineae > Aggregatilineales > Phototrophicaceae > CFX2. Next base: position 3,997 of record CALAJK010000108.1, on the reverse strand, counting down.
CACGCTGGCGTTCCCCGAACCGCCCTCGGTGACGCCCATCCCGGCGGAGACGACGCCGCAGCCCGCCGCCATCACCGCCACGCCGACCGCGCCGCCGACCGTCCCGCCGGTTTTCACGCCGCCGGCCACGCTCCCGCCGCCGCCCACCACCGCTTTCGTCCCTTTCCAGCCGGAGACGCGCGCCTTCGCCCTCAGCACCGACGGCGGCCAGACCGGCTTCACGCTGCTGCCGGACGCCACCCTGTTCGAGCGCAACCCAGTTGATCCCGCCGAATTTCTGAGCACCGACCTCTCCGGCAACTTCTATCTGACCGGCGGGCGCTGGGGCGGCGGCTGGCGGCCGGATGTGTCGCCCTTCTCGCAGTTCGTCGCCCTCACGCCGGAGGAGAACACCGCCTACGTCTCCTTTGCGTCGTGGTCGCGGGACGGCCGGGCTATCGCTTTCATCGTGGCCGGGCGCAAGGTAGCGAATGACGGCGTCTGGTACTTCGAGCCGGGCGTCTTCGCCCCGGTGCAGCTCCTGGTGGACTGCCCGTCGCCGGGCTTCCCCGGCTGCCAGATCGTCAGCAATCCTTTCAGCCCCGACCGCTGGTACAGCCAGCGCTTGACCTGGTCGCCGGGGGGCGACGCGCTGCTGGTGAGCCTGTTCCTGCCGGATGAAGGCCGTCAAGCGCTCATCATCCTGCCGGTGACGCGGGACGAACGCGCCCGCGATGTGCGCCCGCGCGTGTGGCGCTACGAGTTCGGCAGTTGGGAGCGGAACGGCGCTCGCGTCTTGGTCAGCGGCCGGGCGGAGGACGGCCATGTGCTGGTCGGCTGGCTGAACCGCGATGGGACGTTCAGCGAGCTGGTCTACGACGCCGAGGCCTTCGGCCTGTGGTTGGGTTGGGCGAACCAGGCGCGCGACGGGCGCATCTTCGCGCTGGGCGCGCCCGGCGGCCGCGACGGCCCGCGCGAGCCGCTGCGCCTTTACGACATGGCCGGGCGACCGCTGACGCCGTCGGTCGGCGTCGGCTTCCCGGAACGGGTGGAGTGGAGTCCCGATGGGACGCAAGTTTTCGTGCAGACCGGCGGCCAGCAGTACGTGGCCGGCATTGACGGCCGGGTGCGCGATATCACCGGCCAAGTGGCCGGGGCGCGCGCCATCAACTGGGTTGAGGGCGCGCTGCCGCCCTCTAACGAGGTCTTCCCGCCGGAAGCGCCGCCCCCGGCTCCGGCCGGCCTGCCGGCGGACGCGCTGCAGCCTGGCCAGACGGTGCGCGTGCTGACGCCGCAGTTGAACGTGCGCGTCAACCCGGAGATCAATGCCCCGCTCCAGCGCGAGCCGCTGACGGCGGGCGATGCGATCATCCTGCTGACCGGTCCGATCGTGACGCCGGATGGCATCGTCTGGTGGCTGGTGCAAACGCCTGACGGCGCTATCGGCTGGTCGGCGATGAGCATCAACGGCGTTCCCACCGTGGGCGCATGAGGCACAGCGCCCATAGATCGTGCTACAATCAAACAGGATGAGCGCCTACCGGAGGAAAATCCAGTGACCGACCAGCCTACCGTGCCGCGCCGCGCCAGCACTGAGACAGGCCTCGTCCCGCGCGTGGACGAGGACTCCGAGCCGACCCATGAGCCATCAGCGCCGCCGGACGCCGCCCAACCGGCTCACCATCCGGCCAGCATCACCGGCGTGATCCCGATCTACACCGAAGGCGAAGACGCTGCTAAACAGGCCGATGATTCGGCCACCCGCCCGGAGCCGCCGGCCTGAACGCCAGCCTGTGAGGTCAGCCCGATGAACGTGAGCGAGGCCATTCGCACCAAGCGCGCCGTGCGCCAGTTTCTGCCGGAGCCGCTGCCCGATGCGGTCGTGCGCGCCATCCTGGACGCCGGACGGCGGGCGCAGTCGTCCAAGAACAGCCAGCCCTGGCAGTTCGTGGCGGTGCGCGACCGCGCCACGCTGGCCGCCCTATCCGAGCTGGGCGAGTGGGCCGGCCATCTGGCCGGGGCGGCGCTGGGCGTGGCCATCCTCACGCCCGACCCGCTGGCGAAGTTCCAGACCATGTTCGACGCCGGTCAGGCCGCCGCCTACATGCAGTTGGCCGCCTGGGAACTGGGGGTTGGCTCATGCCTGGCGTCCATCTACCAGCCCGAAGCCGCCCGCGCCCTGCTGGGTTTCCCGCCGGAATGGCATCTGCGCATCTGCATCTCATTCGGTTACCCGCATCCCGACGCGCTCGCGCCGCGCCCGCCCCGGCCGGGCGGCCGCAAACCGCTGCAGGACGTCGTCCACTTCGACCGCTGGGGCGGGCGCTGACCGACGGGGCGGCCAATCGTTCATATTCCGGCCGCAGTCTGTGTGTTAGAATCGGGAAGAGCCGAGTGAGTGAGAAGTTTGCGCCATGCTGCCGATTCGTATCGTCCCGCGCTACCGCCTGCTGATGCGGTATGATATCCGCGCCGAAGTGTATGAGGACTACTACCAGTACCTCATCAAAGAGTTCGTGCCGGCGCTGCAGAGCATGGAGCTGTACATGGCCGGCATCTGGCACACGGCTTACGGGGCGTACCCGGCCCGGCAGATCGAGTTCGTCGCCGATAATCTGGAGACGCTGCGCGAGGTTTTCAGCAGCGAGCGTTGGGAAGAACTAGAGAGCCGGTTGAAATCCTATACGCTGCATTATGATCGCAAACTCGTGCGCTATCGCAACCGCTTCCAGTTCTGATGACCGATGACGGCTCAGCTATCGTTTGAGCAGCGCTTCGCAGACAGGTTGACACGGTTATGACGATGACCGCGCTGGTAGTAGACGACGATCCTCAAACCCTGGTCTTCATGGAACAGGTGCTGCGGCCGCTGCAGGTCGACACCCTCAAGGCGGCGGATGGTCAACAGGCGATTGATCTGCTGGCGGAGCACACGCCGCACCTCGTTTTTTTGGACATTCTGCTGCCGCACATCAGCGGCCTGGACGTGCTGACCTATATCGCTGACCAGCCGCGCCTTGACCGCGTGGTGGTCGTCATCACCAGCGCGCACAACCGCCGCCAGTTCGAGCCGACGCTGGCGCTGGATCGCGCCGACCTGTATCTCATCAAGCCGGTGTACTTGCGACATCTGCGCCAGGCGGTTGAGATGGCGCTGACGCGCCATGGGTCGTAAGCCGCCGCCGGGCGTTTGAAAGGCAGCGCCGGCTTCCGGTACAATCAGACGGCGAGGATCGATGTTGGGCAGCAGATCTTATGGCTTCTGAATTTGAAGCGCTCGTCGGCCATCTGCACGTGGTCGGCGGGCGCTCGATCACAGCCGCGCCGCCGGGCGCGTTGGTCGAGGTCGCGCCGCGCAAGGCCGCGCGGGGCCGCGAACTGGATACCTTCTTCACGCTGGTCTTTCCGTCAGGCGACGAGGCAGCGCCCGCCAAGTTCTACGAACAGATGGCGGCGCTGGCCGCCGAGCGCTATTTCAACAGCAGCGGCAGCGTCACGGCCGGGCTGCGCGCCGTCTTCAACAGCCTGAACGATGATCTGGTCACCCACAACCAAAGCCAGGGCAGCAAGCGCCGCTACGAGGCGAACATGCTGGCGGCCGTCGTGCGCGACGACGAGCTGTTCCTGGCGCGCGCCGGCTGCGGCGTGGCGCTGTACCGGTCGCAGGGCGACCCGACCCCATTTCCGGCGGAATTTCACCAGGACGACGTCATCTTCGGGCCGCCGCTGGGCGTGCATCCCGTGCCCGACGTGCGCATGTCGCGTTACACCGTCCTCAGTGGGGCGCGGCTGGTGCTGGCCACCCCGGGGCTGGCGGAGATGGACGCCCTGAAAACGCGGCAGGCGCTGGAAGCGGGCGACATCGCCGGCGTGCTGGCTGGCTTCAAGGCGCTGGCCTCCGACCATCTGATGCTGATGGCGGTCGAGTTCGTGCCGCCGGATGTGCCGTCGCCGGTGCCGGCGCAGGAGGCTGAATCGACTGCCCGCGTCCCCGTGGCGTCCGCGCCGGCGCCCGCGC
>CALAJK010000107.1 GCA_937922795.1 uncultured Anaerolineae bacterium | reverse complement strand
GCCGGGGATGGGGGACACGGGGATGGGGGACACGGGGCTAGCAGCCCCCCTCAGGCGCGGATTTCCTGCCGCTGGAACAGCACGTAGGTGAGGGCGAAGATCAAGATGGTCACGGCGATCAGGCCGGTGAGCTGCGGCCAGATCAGCAGGATGCTCTCGCTTAGCGGGAGCGGCGCGCCCAGCACCGCCCCTTGCAGTTGAGACGGCAGCACCAAGCCGAAGGCGCGCACCGCCGGGTTCAGCAGCCCGACCGTCGTCTCGACGTACAAGGTGTTGGGCGAGACGCGCCCCAACGTCTGCGAAAGCTGCGCCCGCGCCAGCACGGTCTCAACCGTCTCATTGGCCGCCGGATACAGCGCGTTGGCGATCAGGCTGGCGATGATGCTCCAGAAGACGATGAAGAACAACCAGACCGCGATCGAGGCCAGGGCGGCCGTCGCCGGCTGGCGGAACACGGTCGAGAACAGCAGCGCCAGCGCCAGCCACACGCCGCCGTAGAAGAGCGTGGCCACCAGGAACACGATCAGCCGCACGACTTCCTCGCCGGTGGGGGCCAGCCCCAGACCGAGGATGCCCAGGCCGATGATCAGCAGCCAGATGGCCGCCAGCACCAGCCCCAGCGTGAACAGCCCGGCCAGGAACTTGCCCAGCAGTAGCGCGTCGCGGTAGATGGGCTGCGCCAGCACGCGCGACAGCGTGCGCTGGTTGAACTCGCCGTTGACGGCGTCGAAGGCCAGGGCGATGGCGATCAAGGGCACGAGAAAGCTCAGGAAACCGACGAAAGCCGGCAGCGGGTCCTGCGAGGACGTGAACAGCCGCAGGAACAAGAAGCGGTTCGCCCCCTGGCTGCCGCGCAGGCTTTGCAGCGCCATGTACACCGTCCCGCCCGCCGTCAGGAAGATCAGCAGCTCTAGGATGCGCATCCGGGCGCTGCTGAGGTGGTCGGCCATGTCTTTGGCGACGACCACCCACAGGCCGCGCCAGGGCGAGCCTTCTTTCCCGCTCGGCCGGTCTGCCGCTTCGCGTCGTGCCAACAGCGCGTTTTGTCTAAGCAGCCGCAGCATAGCTCACCCCCTCAAAGTACTTGGCGTAGATGTCGTCCAGACTGGGCATCTCCAGATCGAGCGCTTTGAGCTGGCCGCCCGCTGCGATCACCGCCTGGGCGGCTTCGGCGCGCAGGTCGGCGTCGGTCTCCAGCTCAAACCAGTTGGATTCGCGGCGGCGCACCGCGCTGACGCCGGGCAGCGCCGCCAGCGCCGCCTCCAGATCAGCGCCCTCAGCGCTCAGCTTGATGCGATACGCGCCGCCCAGCACGCGCTGCGCCAGCTCCGGCACGCTGCCTTCCAGGCGGATGCGGCCGCGGTGGAACAGGCCGACGCGGTCGCACACGGCCTGCACCTGATGCAGCAGATGCGACGACAGCACGATGGTGATGCCGTCCGCCTTCAGGTCGCGCACGATCTCCAGGAAGCGGCGGGCGGCGTCCGGGTCTAAGCCCAGCGTCGGCTCATCCATGATGATCAAATCCGGCCGCTTCAGCAGCAGTTCGGCCAGCCCCAACCGCTGGCGCATGCCGTGGGAGAAGGCGCGCACCGGCTTGTCGGCGGCGTCCGCCAGCCCCATGCGTTCGAGCGCCTCGTCAATCCGTCTGCCGGCCTCGTCGGCGCGCAGGCCGTTCAGACGGGCGATGTAGCGCAGGTTCTCGCGCGCGGTCAGGCGGTTGTAGAAGCCCATCTGGTCCGGCAGATAGCCGGCGCGCGCCTTCACGCTCAGGGGTTTGCGCGCCGGGTCGAGGCCGAGCACGCGCACCTCGCCGGAGGAAGGCTCAGTCAGGCCGAGCAGCATCAAGATGGTGGTGGTCTTGCCGGAGCCGTTCGGCCCCAGCAAGCCGTAGACTTGGCCGCGCTCCACCGTCAGATCCAGCGCGTCGACGGCGACGAACTGGCCATACCGTTTGGTCAGCGCGCGGGCTTCGATCACAGGTTCAGCCATCGGCGCACCTCCTCGCCGCTCAGCGGCGGCCAAAGCGCGACACGGCGAAGCCGACGACCGCCACCGCCAGCGCGATCAAGCCGACGCCTGCCGCGCCCCACAGCGTCGACGTGTAGACGGTGACTCGGTACTCCAGCGATTTCTGCGCGCCGCCTTCCGGTTTGGCGCGGAAGTTCACCACATAGTCGCCGGCGATCGCCTGCTCAGACGGGCGTACCACCGCCTCGACTTCGGCCTGCTCGCCGGGACCGATCGATTCGATCGCGCTCGGTTTGAACGTCACCGTCCAGCCGCTGGGCGACGACGACGTCAGCTCGACATTGCGGGCGGCCGCCGTGCCCGTGTTCTGGATGATCAGGCGGTAGGTCGCGTCCGCGCCGGTGGTGGCGCTGCCAGACAGCCGCCCGTCGGGGGTCGTCAGGCTCAGCTCGGATTCGCCGACGACCTCCGCCATCAGCTCAATGCTGGCCTCCAGATCGTCGCTCTGGGCGCGGATGGTGATCGGGTAGGTGTCGGCGGGGATGATCCGCAGCAGCGGTTGGACTTCGACGCTCAGCCGTTTATTGCCGTCCGCCTCCAGCGGGATGGCGGTGACTTCAGCGCCGCCCGATTTGAAGACCACGTTGAAGAACGGCGGGGCCGCGGCCAGCAGATTGACGTTCACATCCTCATCGCCTTCATTCTTGAGGGTGACGTTGTAACGGAAAGTGGTGCTGGGCTTGCCGCGCTGCATCGGCAGGTCGGTCTCCAGCGCCAGGCTGGCGGGGGCTTTCTCCTGGACGGTCAAAGCGATCGGCAAGCTGGTCTCCACGCCCTGGCCGGCAGCTTTGACGGTGAAGGCGTAAGTGCCCGGCTCGGCGTTGGCCGGCAGTTCAAGCCGCAGGTCAACCGATGCTTCCGGCGCGACGAACACCGAGCTGACCGAGCGGTTCTTGCCGCGGAACGCCGCGTTCCAGTCGTCGGGCAGGCCGCTCACGCTCAAGTCCACGATCTGCGGCTCGGTCGCGCTGCGCAGCTTGAGGCTCAGCGTCAGCGTCTCGCCGATGCCGACGACCTGCGACGGAAACTCGGTTGAAAGCAGCAAATTGGGGTACTGGAAGGTTGTCGTTTGGGCGTCATCTTGCGCCAGCGCGCCGCCATTCAACATCAGCGCCAGCGTCAGCATCAACAACAGCACGGAAACCCGTTTCATGGTCGTTCACCTCCTGAACAGTCGGGCGTCTGAATACCAACGAAGCCAGCAGCTCGATTATCGAAGTGGTCTAGGGATGACGTCAGAACGGTGTCTGCCTGAGGAAAAACGACGAGGGCGAGGCGGGCGCAGCGCGCACGCTCACCCTCATCACGAACCTGGGATCAGCTCTCCTTCTTGCCCGCTTTGAGCAGATTGCGCGCTTTGACCATGATCTTGTGCACCGGGCTGGGCTTCTGCTTAGGCAGCTTGACGGTCAGGATGCCGTTCTCCAGCGAAGCGTCCGCCTTGTTGACCACGACCTCTTCCGGCAGCGTGATCGAACGGGCGAACTTGCCGTAGCGCATCTCGCGGATGTGCCAGTTGGCCTGCCGGTCTTCGCGCTCCGCTTTGGACTCGGCTGTGATCGTCAGCACATTGCCGCGCACATCCACATTGATCTCGTCCTCTTTGAAGCCCGGCAGCGCCGCCCGCACGATGATGTCGTTGTCGTCAGCGGTCATATCCACGGCCAGCAGGTTGGCGTCGCTGCGCTGCGCCAGATCAGCGTCGAAGGGCGACAGCGGCCAGCCGAACATGGACTCCAGGCGTTCCCACAGCCGGTTCATCCGACGGTCAAAGTAGTCGAAGAGATCATACGGGTCGCGACGCATCAAGGTCATACCCCACCTCCAAGACTCGATCGGGTGACGATCATCAGACTTGATCGGGGCGGCCAGGCGCTGGGCCGCCCCGCTGATTCGGGATTAGGCGCTGCTCTTCTTGCCGCGTTTGAAGAGTTTGATCTTGCGGGGCAGAGCAGCCAGATTGCGAACGGCCTGAGGAATGCGTTTGATCACACTCATTTCCACACCTCGCGATCTGAAAACTCTGTGTGAACAGCACCAACTTTCCAACGGTCAGATGTAGCACACATTCGTAGGAAATACGTCAGCGAAACGTCGAAACCGTATTAGAGCGCGCCAGCCTGGGCGCAGACGGGCAGTCCTGCCGCCTCAGATCATGTAGTCCGGCTCGGCCGCCATCCGGCTGCCGCTGCCGCCCACGGGCAAGCCCGCCGCGCGCTCCAGCCGGTCGAGCCGCGCCAGCACGCCGTCCAGCCGTTCGGAGATGATGTCCGGCAAGTTGTCGTGGCGCAAGTCCGGCTGGCCAGGCGCGGCTGGCTCACCGCGACGGGTGACCGGCTTGCCGGGGATGCCGACCACCACCTGGTCAGGCCCGACATCCTTCACCACCACCGCGTTCGCGCCGATGCGCGTGTTGCGGCCGATGGTGATCGCCCCCAGCACCTTGGCCCCCGCGCCCACCACCACGCCGGCTTCCAGCGTAGGATGGCGCTTGCCGCGCTCCAGGCTGACGCCGCCCAGCGTGACGCCGTGGTACAGCGTGACATCCGGGCCGATCTCGGCCGTCTCGCCGATGACCACGCCCATGCCGTGGTCAATGAACAGGCGCGGGCCAATGCGCGCCGCCGGGTGGATCTCGATGCCGGTGAGGCTGCGGGCGAGCGTGGCCACCAGGTGCGCCGGCAGTTTCCAGCCCGCTCGCCACAGGCGATGCGCCAGCCGGTGCGCCCAGACGGCGTGCAGGCCGGGGTAGCACAACACCACTTGCAGCCAGTGATAAGCCGCCGGGTCGCGCGTTAGCACCGATTGGATGTCTTCGCGAATCGTCTTGAGCATCGTCAATCCTCCAGATGCGCATACAGCGCGGTGGACAGATAGCGCTCGCCGAACGAGGGGATGATGACCACGATGAGCTGGCCGGCGTGTTCCGGGCGGGCGGCCACCTGCAGCGCTGCCCAGGTCGCCGCGCCGGACGAGATGCCCACCAGCAGCCCTTCATGAGTGGCCATCTTGCGGGCGGTGTCCATGGCGTCCTCGCCGGTGACGGTGATGATCTCATCGTAGATGTGGGTGTTGAGGACGCCGGGCACGAAGCCCGCGCCGATGCCCTGGATGGGGTGCGAACCCTTCTGGCCGCCGGACAGCACCGGCGAGGCGGCCGGCTCAACGGCCACCACCCGGAAGGACGGTTTGCGCGCCTTCAGCACCTCGCCCACGCCGGTGATCGTGCCGCCCGTGCCGATGCCGGCCACCAGCACATCGGCCTGGCCGTCGGTGTCGTCCCAGATTTCCTCGGCGGTGGTGCGGCGGTGGATCTCCGGGTTGGCCGGGTTCTCGAACTGTTGCGGGATCCACACGTTCGGGTCGGCGGCGGCCAGCTCCTCAGCCTTGGCGATGGCCGCGCTCATGCCGCCGCTGCCGGGTGTCAGGATCAGCTCCGCCCCGTAGGCGCGCAGCAGCTTGCGGCGCTCCTGGCTCATCGTGTCCGGCATGATGAGGATCAGCCGGTAGCCGCGCTGGGCGCAGACCATCGCCAGGGCGATGCCGGTGTTGCCGCTGGTCGGCTCGACGATGACCGTGTTCGGGCCGATCAGGCCGGCGCGCTCGGCGGCTTCGATCATCGCGACACCGATGCGGTCTTTGACGCTGTGTGCCGGGTTGAAGTACTCCAGTTTGGCAACTACCTGCGCCGGCAGGCCGGCCGTCAGCCGGTTGAGCCGGACGAGCGGGGTGTTGCCGATCAGCTGGGTGACGTTATCTGCGATTTTCATGATGGGTGTGCCTCATAGATGATGTGAACCGGACTAGAACGCCAAAGCAAAGAGCCACCCGCGCTGTGGGGGGTGGCTCACCCGCTGCAAGACCTGAACGTTCAGTCCAATAGGGGCAGCTTCACCGCACAGGCGGGATCCTGTGGGTGACGGTACACAGACAACCGATGCAGCCCCGATGACCGAACATGCCCGGTAAACGTTTCCTCATTCGACGGCGAGTTTCTATTATAACCGGTCCAAGCGACAGATCAAATCGGTGGAGGCGAAAGCTTGCGTCCCCGCTCCGTTTACCGTGTCCCCCATCCCCGGCCCTTCCCCCATCACATGGGGGAAGGGAGCGCCGCTCTCTCGCCGCGCCTTTCCCCCCTCTCCGCCCGGCGGGGAGGGGCTGGGGGAGGGGATACGCCCCGCTCCACGGCATCGGCCGCATTCGACACCAGCCCGCATATTCAGTACACTCCCCAGTCGGGTGCGGCGCTCCAGCGCCGATCCCGTTGGAACGCTCCTTTGTCATAACCAAGTGAGATGAGCCGATGCCCCGTAAAATGATCATTGATACCGATACCGCCTCCGACGACGCCGTGGCCATCCTGATGGCGCTGCGCTCGCCGGAGGTCGAAGTGCTGGCCCTGACCATCGTAGCTGGCAACATGCCGGTCGCGCAGGCCAGCATCAACGCCCGCTACACCGCCGAACTGTGCGGCAAAGAGGTGGCGGTCTACCACGGGGCTGATGCCCCGCTGATGCGCGAGGTCTACCGCGCTTACTTCTTCCACGGCCCGGACGGCATGGGCAACATGAACTACCCGCCCCCGAAGCTCCAGCCGCGCCCCCAGCACGCCGTCGAGGCGCTGATCGAGTTGATCAAGGCCAACCCCGGCGTGGAACTGGTCACGCTGGGACCGATGACCAACGTGGCGCTGGCCGTGTCGCAGGCTCCGGAGATCGTCCGCAACGTCAGCCGCTGCATAGTGATGGGCGGGGCGGCCTGCACCGTCGGCAACATCACCCCAGCCGCCGAGTACAATATCTGGTGCGATCCCGAAGCCGCCCGCATCTGCTTCCGCTCCGGCCTGCCGATCGAGATGGTCGGTTGGGAGCTGTGCCGGGGCGAGGCCAACTTGACCGAAGACGAGATGCGCTACTGCAAAGAAGTCATCAACACGCCGCTGGCGCACTTCGCCATCGACTGCAACGCCTCGGCGCTGGAGGCCAACCGCAACTGGTTGGGCGACCCCGGCCTGGGGCTGCCCGACCCGGTGGCCATGGCGATCGCGCTCGACCCGACCATCTGCACCCGCAAGAGCAAACACTACGTCGAGATCGAGTGCGACGGCCTGTTCACCCGCGGCATGACTGTCGTCGACCAGTGCAATGTGACGCCCTACGATACCGCCAATGTGGAGATGTGGCGGCCGCTGGTGCAGAAAGGTGCGCCGCACATCACCGTGTGCTGGGAGATCGACGTCCCGCGCTGGAAAGCGCTGCTGTACCGGTGCTTGCAGTGAGGAGATGGCCATGCGTTCCCCCATGCATCAACAGATCGACACCCTGCCTGAACTGACGCGGCAGGTGGCGGCGCCGTTCGACGCCTCGGCGCGGGCGGCCTTCAGCTTTGAAGTCTGTGCATCCGCCAAGCGCATCTACCTGGTGGGCTGCGGCGACAGCTATCACGCCTCGTATGGGGCGGAGCTCGCCTTCCACCAACTGGCCGGCGTGCCGACGCAGGCGCTGAGCGCGCTCACCTTCAGCCGCTATACGGCCGGCTACCTGCCGGATACCGGCCCGCGCACCAACCTAGTGATCGCCGTGTCGGTGTCGGGCGTGGTGACGCGCACCATCGAGGCGCTCGATCTGGCGCGGCAGGCCGGGGCGGTAGGCGTGGCGCTCACCGGCGCGCCCCAGGCGCCGCTGGCGCGGACGGCCGAGACCGTCTTTCAGACGACTGTGCCGCCGCTGCCTGACGAGCTGGCCGGCATGGTCGTGCCGGGCGTGCGCTCGTATTTGGCGTCGCAGGTGGCGCTGTACAGCGCGGCCATCCGCATCGGCGAAGTGCGCGGCCACCTGACCACCGCCCAAGCCGACGATCTGCGGCGCGAGCTGGCCGGCCTGGCCGAAGTCATGGCCGGCACGATCGCCGCCTGCGAGCCGGTCGCCCGCGAGCTGGCCGCCGCCTGGCCGCCGGACGCTGGCGAATTCGTCTACGTGGCCGGCGGGCCGCTGTACGGCGCGGCCATGTTCAGCGCCGCCAAGCTGCTGGAGGCCAGTGGCGACCCGGCCATGGCGCAGGAGACCGAGGAGTGGGCGCACCTGCAGTACTTCACCGCCCGCCCGCGCACGCCCACCATCCTGCTGGACGCTGGCGGCTTCGACGCCGACCGCATGGCCGAAGTCGCCCGCGCCGCCCACGTCATCGGCCGGCAGGTGATCGCAGTCGTCCCGTCCGGTGAGACGACTATCGCCGCCTTCGCCGACGCGGTGCTGCCGGTGGCCGGCGCGGTGCGCGAGTGCTTCGCGCCGCTGGTGTACAGCATCCCCGGCGAGTTGCTGGCGGCGGAGCGGGCGGCGGCGCTCGGCGAAACCTATTTCCGCGGCTTCGGCGGCGGGCGGACGGTAGACTGGGCTGACGGCGCCAGCCGCATCCGCGACAGCCGCCGCCAGGAAACCCTGCTGCGGTAGGCACGCGCTCCACCTGCGCTGCGGCTGGCCGCCGCTGAAATTTTGAGCAGGCCGCTGATCCCTCGCGCGTCTTAAGCAACGGGCGCTTATCATCGAGATGCGCCAGGTATCAGCGCGTTCGGCAGCGGACTGATTCACGCGGTCGCCGTCCCGTGACGCCGCGCTCCAGGCGGCGAGGCGCGCTTCGCCCCTGCCGCCTTTCTCAGTCAACCGTGAGACGATCCTGAGAAGTCTATAAAGCTGGACGAATGGGCGCGCGAAGCCGTGATACAATGCTGTTAAACCAAGTGTAAAAGTGGGCATGAGCTATGACTGAGCTGCCGCTGTTTCCGCTGAATACGGTGTTGTTTCCGGGAATGCCGCTGCGCCTGCACATCTTCGAGGAGCGCTACAAAGCCATGGTTGCCCACTGCCGCGCCACCGACAGCCCGTTCGGCGTGGTGCTCATCCAGCGTGGGCAGGAGGTGGGCGGCCCGGCTGAGCCTCATCCGGTGGGCTGCACGGCGGTCATCACCCAGATCGAGCCGTTGATCGATGGGCGGATGAACATCCTAGCGGTCGGCCATGACCGCTTCTACATTCGCGCCCTCAAGTATGACCGGCCGTATCTGGTCGGCGAGGTTGAGTACATCCCCCTGTTACCCTCTCTATCCGAGCAAGCCGAAGCGCACAGCGCCGCGCTGCGCGGTTGGGTGCGCCGCTATCTACGCATCCTGTCGCAGGCCAGCGAGACCGCGTTCGATCTGCAGCAGCTCCCCGGTGACCCGGTCAAGCTGGCCTATCTGGCTTCCTATCTGATCCAAGTGCCGCCGCCGCAAAAACAGGATCTGCTGGCCGCGCCGCAGGCCGACGCGCTGGTGGCGCAGTTGGTGGCACTCTACCGGCGCGAGGTCACGCTGATCCAGGCGATGCTGGCGCCCCACGAGGAAGAGCCGGTCGGGCCGTTCTCGCTGAACTAACCGCTTGGGGATGCCCGCGCCCCGCCCGCTGGAAGGTCGCGGCTTATGAGGATGCCATGACTGATATCACCCACGAACTGACCGTTCTGACGCGCGGCGAGCATCATGTCCTGCGCGCGCCGCACGGCGTCAACCTGCGGCGGGCGCTGCTGGCGGCCGGCTTCTCGCCCTACGCGGCGCTGACGCGGCGGGCAAACTGCGGCGGCCGCGGCCTGTGCGCCACCTGCGGCGTGTGGATCGAGGCCGGCGAACCCGCCCCGGCGCACTGGCATGACCGCATCGGCGCCCGCTTCGGCTACCCGCGCCTGTCGTGCCAGGTGACGGTGACCGCCGAGATGACCGTCCGTCTGGTAGACGACAAACGCATCTGGGGCGGGCCGCGGGCTGACCGCCGCTGGACGGACGCGGCAGATCACACTCCTCGCGCACTCCATCCCTAGCCCCTCCCCGCCGGGCGGAGAGGGGAGAAAAGCGGGGCGGGCGCGCCGCGCCCACGGTTTGCGTAGGGGCGCGATCCTTCGCGTCCGCTGCACATCGACAGCGCCCCCCAGTTCCAGTACACTCATCGCGGGATCCCTTTCACGTTGGACGGTCAGAACGGTTATCCTGCTGCGGAGGGCGTCCCGCGGTGTCCGTGATGCGCGTTCACCGGGAGGCGCGGCGCAAATCATGTCGGTTGTTTCAGGCGACTAGATCCGGACGCTGAGGAGTTGACGGCCATGAGCGACGACGCCCAGTTTCAGCTCACCCCAATCATCAAATCCTGGTTTTGGCTCCACCTGGTCAGCCTCGTCGCGCTGCTGCTGCAGTCCAGCACGCCCGCCGAAATCCTCGGCCGCTACTCGCAGACCGCTGCCAGTATCATCGCTGTTTTCAGCCTGACGCTGCCGCTGGTGTGGAAAATCACGCGTTGGCTGCCGGGACGGCTGGATCGCTTCACGTCGCCGTGGCAGCCGCCGGCCGTCTTGCTGCTCAGCGTCGCCGCCCTAACCCTGCTGTGGTTCTGGCCGCTGGGACCAACCGACAGCTACTTGATCATCCGCCTGTACCTCACCGTCGTACTGCTCACCGGGGTGCTGTGGAGCTCGCAGCGCCTGGCCTTGCCTGCCTGGTCGGCGCACCTGCCCTGGGCGCTGGCGCTGGCCAGCGGGGCGCTGCTGTTGGGGCTGTCCACCCGTTTCCCCGGCCTGCTGTGGACGGACGAGGGCTACTTGATCAGCGCCGCCCTGGGCTTCGCCCAAAAAGGCTATCCGAACGTCTTGATGTTCCAGCCGGCGCATGTGGAATGGTATTCGCTGATCCCGTTAGGCATGGGGCGCTGGTTCCAGATGTTCGGCGTCAGCGTCGCAGCCGGCCGCGCTTTCATCTTCCTCATCGCCCTGGCCAGCCTGGGATTCACCTACGCCGCCGCCCGCTGGGCCTTCTCGTCCACAGCGGCGTGGTCGGCCGTCATCATCGGCGCATTTGCGCTGCTGAGGAACAACTACCTGCGCCCAGACATCGGCGTCACGCTGACGGTGGCGGCGGCGCTGGCCGGCATCACGCTGGCCATCCGGCGGGACCAGGCCTGGCCGCACCTGCTGGCGGGAGCCGCGCTGAGCCTCAGCCTGGACGGCCATCCGAATGCCTACCGCTTCGGCCTGGCTTTCGGCCTAGCCTATCTGCTCGACTACATCCGGCTGCTGCGCCAGCGCCGGCGGCCGTTCGTCTACCGCCCGCTGGTCTACCTGCTCGTCGGCGGGATCATCGGTTTTGCCGCTTACTTCCTGTTCTACGCGACCGTCACCGAGCGGTTCCTCAACCGCGCCCGTTCGCCCTTCCCCGACTTCAATCCGCTCGCCGCGCCCGCCGTCTTGGTGGAACAGTTCCAGTCGGCGCTGCGACTAACCCCGCTGCTGTTCGGCGCGGCCGCATTCGGCGCGCTGGCGGCGTGGCGGCGGCGGCAGCCGCTGGATCGTTTACTGCTGGTCGTGATCCTGGCCGCGCCGCTCATCCTGGCGTTGGCATACGGCTACTATCGCGACTACTACCTGGTGCACAGCGTGCCGGTCATGGCGCTGCTGGCGGCGGGGCTGTTCGCCGAGCTGTTCACGCGGTTGGATCGCCGCGCCCAGGGCGTCTTCGTCTTGGTCCTCGCGGTGATGTGTGCCAGCCATCTGCTGCGCGGGTGGATCGCCAGGGACGCCCAGAGCTATGACCAGGCGCTGGTGGTGGCCGAGCGCGTGCGCGAGGCGACGCCGCCCGACGCCGTTTTGGTGGGGATCGATCCTTTCTACTCGCGCCTGTATGACTATTCGTTCGTCGAACTCAATACAGGGATTTTCTACGCGCAGCAGACCGGCCTGGATGAGCGCGCCGCCTGGGAACGAATCGCGCCGACGGCGGTGGCGCTCGTGCACGGCTATCCGATCCCGCCGACGGCGGCGCTCAAAGCGTATGTTGAGGCGCACGACTTCGTGCGGTCGCGCTGCTGGTTGACCAGCCGCCTGGGGCTGGTGGAATTGTTCGTGCTGGACGCCCCGCCCGAAGCCGCCGTCGGCGACTGCGCGGTAATCGAGTGATGGCCGCCTGGCCGCCCCCTTCACGGCTGCACCGGACACGAGTCCGGGTTGCAGTAGATCGTGATCCCCATCTGATGCCACAGGCTCACGTCGTCCGGGGGCAGATCCTGCCCCGGCCAGGGGATGCGCGGGAAATGCGCCAGTTTGATCCAATTCGTCTCCAGCCGGTCGGCCGTGAGCCGCGTGAGGGCGATATCCGCCGGGTCGGGCGTCAGTGAAAGATCGCGCAAGACGAGTTGGCTGGATTAGATAGAACAGTAGCCGACAATCATGTTAATCATGTTATCATATCACTTGGCATCTGACTTTTTGAAGGAAATACAAAATCACGATGTCACCCCTTATTCGTAGAGCGCGGTCTAATTGATTTACATCTATGAAATTTCTAATGACCCTGCTGCGACATCTTTACCATGCCCCGATGCTGCATACTCCAACCATCCAGCAGGTGGTTCAGCATCTCAACACTGTTTGCTCTCACCGCGCAGTTCCAGTGGTTTTGTTGAGTCTTGGACTGTTGCGGGCTGTCATTTCGCTCTTAGCATATCCGGCGGCGCACGGCGCGGACTCGTTCGCATACCTGTTTTATGCCGAACGGCTAAGTGGGCTGGAACTTCCTGGCCTCGCTCAGCTCGTGCCGCCGCTGTATTCAGTGCTTATCCTGATAACGTATAAGTGGTTAGGTTCCCTGTATTGGCTGGTCGCTGTTCAAGTCTTGATGTCGGCAGCACTGGCTCCATTGTATTACTGGGCGTTGAAACGCTTCCAGCCAGTGTTAGCTGTGATATCTGCGCTGGTGATTCTGTTAGATTTCCAGACAGCGACCGTCTTTAACTTTGTGTCCACCGAGCCGCTGTATGTGTTCCTGCTGGCCCTCACGTTTTATGTCTTTATACGACAGGCCGAACAATCGGAGCGCATATGGCTTAAAGGTGATGCGCTGGCAGGATTGCTTACCCTGTTGTTGATGCTGACGCGCGCCGTGAGCCGATTCCTGATTATCCCCCAAGTAGCGCTGTTTACTCTATGGACGCGCAGTTGGAAACGCGGTCTAGTCATGATGAGTGGATTTCTAGTTGGTCTACTGCTTTATTCGCTGCTATCGCAAGCTTTGCTAGGGGGGATTGAGGGCACGAACAGCAGTAGTTATATGGCCGTAGGTGTTGTCACCCGCAATAGCAGTTGGCTTCAGCCAGAGAATGGCCCAGCTTCGATGGAATTTATCGCTCTGCAAACAGCGTGCCAAGATCAGAATCTCCGTTTATACGATTGTTATTATGCGCGTCACGGCAATTGGGATGGCATGACTACACTCATCATAAACGCTGTCTTGGAAACAATCGCCGCCAACTGGCAGCCGTATATCCAGAATGTTTGGCGGCTGACCAACGATTTTCTATCGCTCTCTGGCCAGCAGTTGGGTATTGATCCCGATCTGCCCAGTACTGTGCAGTGCCAGGATGCGCAAAGAACTATCGCCAGCCTAACGCCTGAACGCGCTCAGCAAATAAGTAGGGACTGGAGATTAGACTTTGGCATGCGCGGCTATATCGAGAGTGAGTTTGAGGATTTTCGGATGCGCTACAGTCGCATGCTATTGGCTTTTTGTCCGCCACTACCTGCCTCACCAGCCGCTAAAAGTGTCGTGGACTATCTGATGTTTCGCTACCGCTCATTAGGCCGCCCGCAGCCCTACCTGTACTACGGCGGCTTGATTCTGCTGGTCCTTCTCCTACCCTGGACGCGGCGATATAGGCTGGTGTTGTGGTCAGCAGGTGGGATTTTGCTCTATCACGCGCTAGTTTCGGCAGTGATTGGTAATGTGCAACCCCGTTATGTGTTGGTGACTAATCCGCTCCGGGCTATTCTGCTGTCGTTGTTAGCTGTTATTCTTTTCCAACTAGTAGGTTTAGTATTAAATTATATAATATATTTATTAAAATTTAATTTAAATAAATAGCGCTAGCTAGGGTTAACAAACAGCCTACAACTGAGGCCGATCGAGGCGCAGTGACGACTTTCTACTAGCCACCGGACATCAAACAAAAGTTCGGAATCGAGACGCGGGGGATGGGATCAGACAGGGCTAATCGCCGTTCGAGGAAATCCCAACCGAGCCGAAACAGGCTCAAATCACGGCGGTCAGTGCGGTCAATCTCGTCG
>CALAJK010000106.1 GCA_937922795.1 uncultured Anaerolineae bacterium | reverse complement strand
CCGCCGTCTTTCTGCAAACCCCGCAGCCGCGTCGCCAGCGGGCGAAGCTGCCCGCCGAACCGCTCCTCTGGCGCGAACAGCACGCCCAGCAGCGGCTCATCGCCGGCCGCGCCGCTCTCATCGTCATCGGCCGCGCCGAGTCCGCGGCCTAGATGCACGCCCGCGCGGGACTCCAGCTCCTCGGCCAGCGCGTCCCAGGTCAGGTAGGGCAGCGGGTGGTCAGGGGGCAGCTGGCCGGCAGCCAGCTTCTCGGCGCGGGCGGCCAGGGCGTGTTCCTCCAGCGCGGCCACGGTATCGCGCAGTTCTCCCCAGTCGTCCACGACGATCAGCGCGTTATCCGGCGCGTAGTCCAGCAGGCTGACCGGGTTCGAGTAGAAGTACGGCAGATAGTGCTCCAGGTAAGGGAAGGCGGCGCCGTTGGCCAGCGGTTCGGCGTCGCCCAGCGGGCTGGCCGCGTCGGCGGCTTCCGCCGGCAGCCCGGCCAACCAGCCGGCCAGGTGAGCGGCCAGCGGCGGGCCGGCCTCCGGCAGCGCCTCCCGCGCCGGCGGGATGACGACCTGCTCCAGGCGCTCCGCCGACCGCTGCGTGGATGGGTCGAAGGCGCGCAGGCTCTCGATCTCGTCGTCGAAGAACTCGATGCGCACCGGCCGGTCCGCGGCCAGCGGGAAGATGTCCACGATGCCGCCGCGCCGGGAGAACGTGCCCGGCTCGATGACGAGCGAGACCGGCTCGTAGCCGGCGGCCAGCCAGCCGCGCATCAAGGTTTCAGGCGGGCGGCGAGCGCCCGGCCGCAGCGTCAGCGTCGCCCGACGAAACGCGGCCGGCGGCAGCGTGCGCTGCATGACGGCGCGCGCCGAGGTGACGATCACCGGCCGCGCCGCCGCGGCGAAATCATCCGGGGGCAGCAGCGCCGCCAGCGCGGCCAGACGCGAGCGGATGGCGCTCTCGCCCCAGGGGGCGCGCTCGTAGAAGGCGGGGGCCGGCTCGCCGAAGCGGTAGACCGACGCGGCGTCGCCCAGCCAGGCCGGGAGCTGCTCGGACACGTTGTAGGCGCGGTCGATGCGCCCGGTCAGGAAGATCACCGGACCGTCCCAGTCGCGGGCCAGCGCCGCCAGGGCGAACGATCGGGCGGCGCGCGCCACGCCCTGGTCAGGCAGCGGCGCGCGCGCCTGCAGCGCCGCCAGCAGGGCGCGATAAACCTCGCTGTCGCGCAGGATGTCTAGAAGTCCAGAGAGCTGCATGGTATATCTCGCTGTCGGTTCACGCGGACTCGCTATCGTAGCAGAAAGGCCGGCGGAAATGCAGAGGCGGTTCGCCCCAGATCCGGTACAATCCGAACATCAGGCATAAGAGGATAGGAGCAGTATGGCGCAGGATGAAGACCTCTTTCCGGTGGTGGTCATCGGGGCTGGGCTGGCCGGCCTGACTGCGGCGGCGCACCTGGCGGCGCGCGGGCTGCCGCCGCTGGTGCTGGAGGCCGACCGGCTGTGGCCTGGCGGGCGGCTGTCGGGCGGCGCGCCCGATACGTTCGAGTACGGCGGGCGCGTCTGGTCGTTCAGCGCCGAGAGCGGGATGCACGCGCTGTGGGGCGGCTATGATAACATGCGCGCCCTGCTGGAGCGCTTCGTCGGCGTCGAACTGCAAGAGTCGCCGGGCGAGGAGTGGATCAACCGCTGGCGGCGCGAGGTGCGGGTGGTCGAGGCCGGCCGCGCCGTCCGCTGGGGCTGGCTGCCCGCCCCCTTTCACTACCTGACGCTGCTGTTCAACCCCTATTTCTACCGCACCATCAACCCGCTGGATTTCCTGTCGCTGCCCGGCTTCCTGTTCAGCATCCTGTGGACGGTGGGCTTCGACCCCCTGCGCGAAGGCCGCGAACTGGAAGGGCTGACGCTGGACGATTTCTTCCGCGGCTGGACGCCCAACCTGCGGGCAACATTCACCGGCGTCGGCGTCAACCTGCTGGCCGCCCCGCCGGAGACGGTCAGCCTATCGGCCTTCATCGCTGCGCTGCGCTTCTACACCGTGCTGCGGCGCGACTCGTGGCGGCTTCATTATCTGCCGGCCAACGCGCATGACAGCCTGCTGCGTCCGCTGATCGAACACATCGAGGCGCACGACGGCATGCTGCTGATGGGCGCGACCACCCAGCGCCTGGAGCGCTGCGACGGCGGCTGGCGGGTGGTGGTCGAGGACTCGACGCGCGGCGGGCTGCGCGCCCTGCGAGCCGCGCGGGTGATCGTGGCGGTGCAGGCTCCCGCCGCCGAGCGGCTGCTGCGGTGCGGCGACACGGCGGCGGCCGCCGCCCGCCTGCGGTTCCCCGGCGCGGTGCAAAACGCGACCGTTCATCTGTGGTTCGATGCCAGCCCGCGCCCCGGCGCGCCGGGCGGCATGTTCACCGGCGATTTTCTGCCGGACAACTTCTTCTGGCTGCACCGGCTGTATCCGGATTTTCGCGCCTGGCACGAGGCAACCGGCGGCAGCGCTATCGAGCTGCACCTGTACGCTGGCGAGCGTGTGCATCGCCAGCCGGACAACGTCATCATCATCCGCTGCGTGGATGAGGTACAGCGGGCGTTCCCTGAACTGCGCGGCCATTTCGTCCACGGCGCGCGGCGGCTGAACACGCTCGACCACACGCTGTTCCGCGTGCCAACGCATGACAGCCTGCATGTGGAGACGCCCTGGCCCGGCGTCTACGCCTGCGGCGATTGGGTGGGTTTCGACAGCCCGGCTTTCTGGATGGAACGCGCCGTCGTCACCGGCGTCGCGGCGGCCAATCACGTGCTGCAAGCCAACGGTCTGGAAGCCTGGCCGATCATCCCGCCCCGGCCGCCGGAGCCGCTGGCGCGAGCACTAGAACAGACGGTGCGGGGCTTCCGGCGCACGGCGGGGCGGGCGATTCTGGGCGCGGCGCGCGCCCTGCGCCGGCGCGTGTAATTTGCATGTGCCGCGCTGCCGTCGCAGCCGGTCGCGCCGAAAAAGTGTGAAGCGGGCATCAGGGGTGTCTGTGGCGCAATTCGAGCGGACCGCCCGCTTGTCGCAGCGTCGGGGACGGTTGGGGAAGATCAGATAGCCGGAACAGAGGGGAAAACGAAGTAGGGCCGCGGCTTTCCTGCGGCCCTACGGATGATCAAAGCAGCAGCGAAACAGCGCCAGGGTTAGGCGCCGCCCTCCAGCAGTTCAACCTCTACCGGCTCCCAGCTTTCGCCGGTCACATCTACGCCGGCTTCCTTCAGCGACTCCAGCGCCGCCTCGGCCAGGTCGGTGCGGTAGGCGCCCTCGCTCGGCTCCGCCGAGATGACCTTGCCCTCCAGGGCGACGGCCACGGTCTGCGCCCACAGCTCTTCGTCCATCATGCCCACGCCCATCGGCGACGGCCAGATCAGCCGGTTGATCTCGTTGAGCTGCCAGGCCATGTGGCTGCGGCCGAGCGTCGGGCCGTTGTCCAGCACGATGTCCACGCAGGCGTCGAAGTTGTCGCGGCAGAAGATCCAGCCCTTCAGCGAGGCGCGGATGAAACGGACGGCGATCTCCTCATTCGGGACGCCGTTGGTCTCGCCAGCCAGGTAGGACTCGCGGGCGAAGATGTGGTCTTGCAGCATGGCCGTGCCCACATCATTGAAGTTGATCACGTTCAGGTCTTCCGGCTGGTACAGCGCGCCCGTCTCCGGGTTGATCTGCTCCAGCACCTGGGCGTATTCGTTGTAGGTCATGGCCTGGGCGGCGTCCACCTGGTCATTGAGCAGCAGCGACATATCGAACGGCTGCTGCACGATGGTGACATCGGCCGGGTTTTCGGGATCAATGCCGACGGCGCGCATGGCGGCGAACAGCTCGTGCTCGTTGCCGAAGCCCCACGTGCCGACGCGCATCCCGCGCAGGTCTTCCACGCTCTCGATGCCCTTGTCCACGAACGACACCTGGAGCGTGCCAGAGCGCTGGAACACCTGGGCGATGTTCACCAGGTCAGCGCCTTCCTGGCGCGAGGCCAGCACCTTGGGCACCCAGGCGATGCCGAACTCAGCGCCGTCAGCGGCTACGACCTGCTGCGGCACGATCTCGACTGCGCCCTCTAGGATGGTGACATCCAGCCCTTCTTCTTCATAGAAACCCTGGGCGACGGCGGCGTAGTAGCCGGCGAACTGCGACTGCGCCACCCACTGAAGCTGCAGCCGCACCGGGATCAGGTCGCCCTGGGCCGAGACAGCGCTCACCGACAGGAGCGCTAACAGACCCACCAGCAGCGCCACAACCACGATATTCTTACGCATAACGCTTCTCCTCCATGAATCTTAACACTGCATCAGTTTGGTGACCAAACAGAGCGCGGCCGCGGCCTGCCCTGCCAACACCCACCATCAGCCGCCGTCGCGGAACGACACATGCCAGGGCATCAGTCGGCGCTCGACGAACAGCACCAGCAGGTAGAAGCCGATGCCGATCAGCGACGCCATGATGATGCCGGTCCAAGCGCGGGCGAAATCGAAGCTGGAGGCTACCTGGGTGATGAACACGCCCAGCGTGGCTCGCGGCCCGCCGAAGAACTCCGCCACCACCGCGCCGATCACGCTCAAAGCGCTGGCCACCCGCAGCGCGCTGAAGATGTACGGCAGCGCGTTCGGGATGCGCAGCGCCCGCAGGATCTTGAACGGCGAGGCGGCGTAGGACTGCATCAGCTCCAATTGGCGCGGCTCGACCAGCGTCAGCCCGCGCACAGTGTTGATCATGACGGGGAAGAACACGATGATGGCCACGATCGCCATCTTAGAAGCCGGGTTGGTCAGCCCGAACCAGTTGTTGGTGATGGGCGCAAAGGCGATGATCGGCACCGAATTGGCCGCGATGGCGAACGGCATCAGCGCCTGGCTGATGATCGTCCAGCGGGCAGTGACCAGCGCGATCAGAATGCCCGCGCCGCCGCCGATGGCGAAGCCGCCGACAGCGCTCCACAGCGTCGCGCCGGCCGCCTCGAACAGGATCGAACCGCCGCGCGTGACGAACAACTGCGTTTCAGCGAGGAAGGCGTCCAGGATGGCGCTAGGACGGGGCAGCAAAAACTGCTGAATGTTGAAGACGCGCACCACCAGCTCCCAGACGACCAGCACGCTGACCGCCACCAGGATGGCCGGCAGGTAGTACAGGAACCGTTCGCGCAGGCGGCGCAGGCGCGGCTGGGCGGTCTCTTCGTAGGCGCTTTCGACGATCTGGCTGATCTCGGCCATGGCTCAGCCTCCGTGCGCGTCGCGCAGGTGCTCGCGCACATCAGTCACCAGCTCGAAGAAGCGCGGCAGCTCGCGCGTCTCGAAGACGCGCGGATACGGCAGATCGATGTCAATCACGCGGGTGATGCGCCCTGGCCGCGGCGACATGACCACCACCCGGCTGGACAGGAACACCGCCTCCGGGATGCTGTGGGTGACGAAGATCACGGTGATGCCGGTGCGCTGCCAGATGCGCAGCAGCTCCATGTTCATGCGTTCGCGGGTGAACTCGTCCAGCGCGCCGAACGGCTCGTCCATCAGCAGCAGCGACGGCTCGAAAGCCAGGGCGCGGGCGATGGCGACGCGCTGCTGCATCCCGCCCGAAAGCTGCCACGGGTAGTGGTTGGCGAACTTGCCCAGTTCGACCAGTTCCAGCATCTCCTGGGCGCGGGCTTTGCGCTGGGCGGCCGGGTAGCCCATGATCTCCAACGGAAGCTGCACGTTCTTGCTGACCGTGCGCCAGTCGTAGAGCGTGGCCGCCTGGAACACCATGCCGTAGTCACGGTCGAGCCGCGCTTGGTGCGGCGTTTTGTTGTTCACTTTCAGGTCGCCGCTGGTCGGCGGGATCAGGTCGGCGATCAGCCGCAGCAGCGTGGACTTGCCGCAGCCAGATGGGCCGATGAGCGAGACAAACTCGCCGGCCTGTACCGTCAGGTTGATGTCCTGGAGCGCCACCACCTGCTCGGCGCTGCCCGGTTTGAAAATCTTGTTGATGCTTTGCGCCGCGATCACCGGCGCGGTCGTCGTCGCTTGCGCCATCAGCTCGCCAGACTCCCTACACTCACCATGAACACCCGCTTCACTCCCGCGCCTGCCGCCCCAACACGACCCGTTCGACCAGCGTCACCAACACAAAGAAGGCGATGCCCACCAGCGCTGAGATGAAGATGGCCGCCCACAGCTTGGCTGGGTCGGAAGTGTAGTACTGGTTGAAGTTCAGGATCGCCCCGCCCAGCCCAGTGCGGATGCCGGACGGCAGCTCGCCGATGATCGCCCCGACCACGCTGGCAGTGGCCGACACCTTGAGCGCGGTGAAGATGTACGGCAGCGCCGCCGGGAAGCGCAGCTTCCACAGCGTCGTCCAGCGGCTGGCGGCGTAGGAGTGCATCAGCTCCAGCGCCGTCGGGTGCGGCGAGGTCAGGCCGCGCAGCGTGTTGATCGTCACCGGAAAGAACGTCAAATAGGCCGAGATGACCGCCACCGAGGCGAATCCTGCCCCCAACCAGATGACAACCATCGGCGCGATCGCCAGGATCGGCACAGTTTGCGAGGCCACCACGTAGGGCAGCAGGCCGCGCTCCAGCAGTTTGAAATGCGCGAACAGCGTCCCCAGGACGAATCCCAGCAGGCCGCCGATGACGAAACCGGCGGCGGCTTTGCTCCAAGTGTCGAGCGCCGCCTCCAGCAGGATGCGCAGCAGCAGCACCGGGCCGTTGCGCCGCGCCGGCAGGAACAGGGCCTCAGCGATGCTCTGCAAGTGCGGCAGGTTCAGGTCGTTGGTGATGCCTAAATCAAGGAGCTGCAGCGCCCGCGGCTGGTTGAGGTAGCGATCGTTGGCGAAGTCGCCGGCCACGCCGCCCACCGGCTGGCCGATCAGCTCGTCGATTGACGCCCAGGGCTGGTTGGCGCGGGCGGCCACGTTCAGCCGTCCCGGAAAAGTCGGGATGATCGGCAGGCCTAGGATCGATGAGGCCGTCTGGATGCTCGTCAGCAGCCGCAGTTCGGGGTACGGCAGCCCGGCTGGGTCAGCGCCCATCGCCGGGATGATATCTTGCAGACTCTTGCGGTCGGCGATGACCGCTGCCACCTCGCCGGCCTCTAGCGCCGCCAGCGCGCCATCCAGTGTGGGGTAAGTCGTCACCGTCCAGCTGGGCTGCGGCAGCGTGATGCGGTACTGGACGGCTGCGCCGAAGGCCTTGGCCGCTTCCCAGGCCAGCAGCAGCGCCCCCACCACCACCATGAAACCCAGCAGCCGAGTGACGCGGCCTGGCGCTAGCAGCAGGATGACTAACGTCAGCGCCAGCGCCACCAGGACCCAGCCGGCGGCATTTTCGCCGTCCAACACCGGCACGATCAAGACCAGCGTGTCCAGCCCTAGCAGCGCGCCCAGCCACACCGACCGCGCCCAGGAGGCTTGACGGATGATGCCTGCCGTGCCGATCAGCGCCAGCGCCGCCGCCAGCAGCGCCGGCAGGACGAGCAGCGTGCGCGCCGCCGCCAGGGCGGTCGCCTCGTCGAGCTGAGGCTGTCCTGACGCCGCCGCCCAACTGCGCGCCAACTGCCCCAGAAGCGCGGCGGGAGCCTCCAGTGCGGACTGCCCGACCATCCACAGGACAAGCTGCCCCGGCGTGGACTCGACCACCAGCGGGCTGTCCACCGCCGCATCGTAGAAGGTCAGCGCCAGCCCGACCAAGATCGCCACCACTGCCGCGCCCAGCGCCGCCGTCCCCCACGGGCGCAGCCAGGCAGCCGGCAGGGCCTGCGCCGGTTCGACCGGCAGAACCGTCAGGTTGTCGCGAGCGGAGTCGGCCATCGGTCAAAAATCTCGTAATCTTCTGAAAAAAGTCGCCTCCCAGGCGAGGCGAAGCGTATTGTATAGCCTGCCAAAATTCGGCGCAAACGTTCAAAACTGCCAACGCTGCGCTGCCTGTTATTGTAATATCTGCTGATTTTAGCGAAATGGATGCGACGGCGTCAAATCTTCTTATCCGAATGCGGGTCGAGCGCGTCGCGCAGGCCGTCGCCCAGGAAGTTGACGCTCAGCACCGTGAGCACGATCAGCAGGCCGGGGAAGAACCACAGCCACCACTGCCCGCGAGTGATCGCGCCGGTGGCGCCCTGCATCATGCTGCCCCAGGTGGCGGTCGGCGGCTGCACCCCCAACCCCAGGAAGCTGATATAGGCTTCGGTGAGGATGGCGGCGGCGACACCCAGCGTGGCCGACACCAGGATGGGCGCGGCGGCGTTCGGCAGAATGTGGCCCAGGATGATGTGCCGATCGCGCGCGCCCACCGCCCGTGCTGCTAGCACGAACTCCTGCTCGCGCAGCGACAAAAATGTGGAGCGCACCAGCCGCGCCAGGTACGTCCAACTGGTGAAGCCGACGATCAGGATGATGACCACTACGCTGCCGCTGAACTGCCGCCCCAGCAGTTGGAGATCTGGGATGCGGCCGCCGAAGAACTTGGCCATCACCAGCAGCAGCAGCAGCGTCGGCACTGACAAGATGGCCTCGGTGATGCGCATGAGCACCGCGTCCACCAGCCCGCCGTAGTAGCCGGACAGCATGCCGATGGTCGTGCCGATCGTGATGGACAGCAGCACCGCCAGCACGCCGATGATCAGCGAAATCTGACCGCCGTAGATGGTGCGCGCCAGGATATCGCGCCCGATCTCGTCAGTGCCGAACGGATGCTCGGCGCTGGGCGACTGCAGCCGGCGGGTCGTGTCGTTGTAGTTGGCGTAAGCCTCGGAGAACACTAGGCTGCCGCCGACGATATACACCAGGATGGCGATGAGCAGCCCCAGGCCGAACATGGCCATCTTGTGGCGGCGGAAGCGCATCCAGGCCAGGCCGGCCAGCGTGCGCGGCAGCCGCGTCTCTGCTGGCCGTGCGCGCATCGAGGCCAGCGCGGACGGAGTGGTATCGGTCGTGGCCATGGCTCCCTCACGTCAGCCGGATGCGCGGATCCAGCCAGCCATACACCAGGTCGGTCAAAATCTGGAACACCACCACCAGCAGCGCGATGAGCATCAGCAGCCCCATCAGCACCGGAAAATCGGCCCGGTCGAGCGAGCTGATGAACAACTGCCCCATCCCCGGCCAGGAGAAGATCTGCTCGGTGACCACCGCGCCGCCCACCAGGAACGGCAGATCCAGGCCGATGAGCGTCACTAGCGGCAGCGAAGCGTTCTTCAGCGCGTGCCGCCACAGCACCCGCCGGCTGGACAGCCCTTTGGCGCGCGCCGTGCGGATATAGTCGGCATTGATCACCTCCAGCATGTTAGCGCGGATGTAGCGGCTGTAACCGGCGATGCTGATGAGCGACAGGCTGGCGACAGGCAGGATCATGTGCCGGGCGATTTCCAACGGCGTCACCGGCTTCCCCGGCTCAAACATGCCCACCGTCGGCAGATACGGCAGCCCGGCCTGCTTGAACTGCACCGAGAAGATCCATAACAGCGACAGCGCGATCCAGAAGATGGGCATAGAGTAGAAGATGAACGCCAGCGCGGTGATCAGGTTGTCAGCGAAAGTGTATTGACGCAGCGCCGAGTAGATGCCGATGACCAGCGCCAGGATGACGGTCACGATCTCGGCGGTGAGCATCAGCAGCAGCGTGGCCGGGATGCGGTCGCCGATCACGTCCAGCGCCGGGCGGCGCTCGCGGAACGAGCTGCCGAAATCGCCGCGCAGCACACCTCGGCGCGTGCCATAAGCGTCGCCCTCGCCGTCGCCGTCGGTATCAATCCGATACCAGTCGTTGCCGACCAGCCAGAACAGATACTGCAAGTGGATCGGCTGGTCGAGCCCAAGCTGCCGCACCAGCCGATCACGGTCTTTGGAGGCGACGCGCTGCCGCCCGCCCATGGTCGAGACCGGGTCGCCCACGCTGGTCATCATCAGGAACAAGATGACGCTGATGCCGAACAGCAGCGGGATGGCCTGGACGATGCGCCGGATGATGTAGGCTCGCATGAGACCACCCTCTCATCTCGGTCAGGTCGGTGCGATTGTAAAGCAGGGACATGGCTCCCGGCCATGTCCCTGCTGCGTGTCCACTACGAACGATATCGGCGGCGCATGCTGGTCACTCGATGTCCCAATCAGCCGCGTTCCAGAACTGTGTCTGGCCGGCGATGCGGGCGTTCTTGAAGCGCGGGCTGAGCGCGTACAGGTCGGGATCGTGCCACATCGGCAGCCAGTAGACGTTGTCATGCATGATCTGCTGGATCTGGTAGAACAGCTCGCGGCGCGCTTCGAAGTCTACCGTTCGCGCCTGCTCGTTGAACAGCCGGTCGAGTTCGGGGTCGCACAATCCCTGGTCGTTGACGCCGCTGGGGTTGTCATCGCTGGAGATCTCGGCGCACGTCCACTGCACCACATCTGGGTCTGGCCAGGCGGTATTGTTGGAGTGCTCCCACATGTCGAACTCGCCCATCGCCACCGGGCTGCCGTCGCCATACGAGCCGAAGTACACGTCGCTCGGCAGGCTGACGATCTCGATCTCGATGCCGATCTCGCGAAGCTGCTGCTGGCCGACCTCACGCACGCGGGCGCGCAGCGAGCGCTGGTTGGAAGCCCAGGTCAGCTTCAACTCCATGCCATCCTTCTCGCGGATGCCGTCGCCGTTGGTGTCCACCCAGCCGGCTTCCTCCAGGATCTGGCGGGCTCTGTCAGGGTCATATGGCTGGTGTTTGATGGCCGGATTGGCCCAGGGCGTGTTGTGCCAGTAGGTATCGGCGATCGGCGTGTAGTCATCAGGGCCAGTGCCGTAGCGCAGCAGGTCGCGGGCGATGCCGTCACGGTTCAGGCCGTAGGCGATGGCCTGGCGCACGGCTAGGTCTTGGATGGCGGCGCGCTCTGGGATGTCGCGGAAGTTGAAGAAGATGCCCTCATTGTAGCCGCTGGGGACGGTGATCACGGTGATGCCGTTCTGCTCCAGCGTGACCGCATCATCCGGGGCGAAAAACGTGCCCAGGTCGGCCTCGCCGTTCAGCAGCGCCGCCACCTGCGCGTCGTCGCTGACGAAGCGCACGTAGATCTGGTCGAGCTTGGCTTTTTCATCGAAATAGTTATCGTTGCGGCTGAACAGGATATAGTTGCCCAGGTTCCATTCGGTGACCACGAACGGACCGCTGCTGACTTCCGGCTGGCGCAGGAACGCGGCGCCGTCCAGCGTCCCTTCGGCGTCGAACACCGGCTGCAGGATGTGCTTGGGCAGCACCAGGTTATACAGGTTCGGCTGCCAGGGAGCATACGGCTCGGCGAAGGTGACGACCACCGTCTGCGGGTCGGGCGCTTCGACGCTGGTCACCCGGTCGTAGGGCGAGCGCGAGGTGACGGCGTTGCTCTCAGCCATGAACATGTCGTAGGTGAAGACGAAATCATCAGCAGTGATGGGCGTGCCATCCGACCAGACGATGTCGTCGCGCAGCTTGAGGGTGATGACCGTGCCATCCGCCGAGATGCCGCCGTTGTCGGCGCTGGGGATTTCGGTCACCAGCCGCGGGATGAGGTTCAGATTCTCGTCATACACCCACGCCGGGCTGTTCCACAGCGGCGTCAGCAGCGCGCTGAAGAACATATTCGAATACATCGGCACTGGCAGGGCATCGGGTTCCTGGGTGAAAGCGAGGTTCAAAACTTTTGGCTGCTGCGCGGCGACCGGCGCGGCCAGCGTCAGCGCCAGCCCGGCCAGCACCAGTAAGGCTAATACGCGCTTCATATTTCCCTCCACGGGTTAAATGCTTTTTAACGAGCGTCGTGTATGATAGCCATTCTATACGCTGGGCGCAACGTGTGAGGCGGTTGTATGCGGCTAACCCTATCTGCTCCTTTAACGCTCACCACGGCAGCGCCGCCCACGCTGGAGTTCGCTGGGCCGCGCGGCGAGCGCCTGCGCGTCAGCGTGCTAGACGATGACCTGGTGCGCGTCCAGCATCTGCCCGAAGGCAGGCTGCGGCTCGACCGCACCTGGCTGGTGGCCGGCGATGGCGGCGATGTCCCGCTGCACGGCCGTCGGCGCGACGATCTGCGGCCGTTTCCATGCCCGTCGTTCGATCTGCAGATGAGCGCCGAGGCGGTGCGCGTGCGCACGCGCGTCCTCCAGTTCGAGGTTCTGCCGGAGGAAGGGCGGCTGTGGTGGGCTGACGCCAGCGGCCAGGCGTTCGCCGCCGACCTGCGCGGGCGCGCTTACACTTACGACCGGGGCGGGCGGGCGGTATTCCACTATCTGGAGCGCCGGCGCGGCGAACATTACTACGGCTTCGGCGAGAAGACCGGCCCGCTGGACAAAAGCGGGCGGCGGCTGCGGATGCACAACGTGGACGCGCTGGGCTACGACGCTCGCTCCAGCGACCCGCTTTACAAGCACTGGCCGTTCTACATCACGTTCATCCCGGAGATGCAAATCGCCTACGGCCTGTTCTACGACAACCTGGCCGACTGCGTGTTCGATCTAGGCCAGGAGATCAACGCCATCTGGGGGGACTACCGTTACTACCAGGCTGACGACGGCGATCTGGACTACTACCTGATCTACGGCCCGTCGCTGGCGGCGGTCGTCGAGAAGTTCGCCCGCCTGACCGGCCGCCCCGCGCTGCCGCCGCGCTGGACGCTGGGCTTTCTCGGCTCGACCATGTATTACACCGAACTGCCCGACGCACAGGCGCAGTTAGGGCAGTTCATTGCCCAGTGCCAGGAACATGACATCCCCTGCGACCTGTTTCACTTGTCGTCCGGCTATACCACCGACGCCCACGGGCGGCGCAACGTGTTCACCTGGAACGCCGCCAAAATCCCAGACCCGCGTCGGCTGGTCGAAGATTTTCACTGCGCCGGCATCCGGCTGTCGGCCAATGTCAAGCCGCACCTGCTGACCACGCACCCCGATTACGCTGAGGCCGCCGCGCGCGGGCTGTTCGTCCGCGCCGCCGAGTCCGACGCGCCGGAGCACAGCCACAGTTGGAGCGGCGGCCTATACGAGAGCGCGGCGGCGTCTTACCTCGATTTCACCTACCCCCCGGCGTATGACTGGTGGAAAGCCCGCGCCCGCGCTGCGCTGCTGGATTACGGCATTGACGGCCTGTGGAACGACAACAACGAGTTCGACTTGTGGGATGATTCGGCGCGCTGCGACGGCTTCGGCCAGACGATCCCCCTGGCGCTGGCCCGGCCGCTGCTCACGCTGCTAATGGCGCGCGCTTCCTATGAGGCGCTGCAGGAAGCTCGCCCAGACGACCGGCCGTATCTGATCTCCCGCGCCGGCTGCCCCGGCGTCCAGCGCTACGCCCAGACCTGGTCGGGCGACAACCGCACCGGCTGGGAGACGCTGCGCTACAACCTGCCGATGGGGCTGGGGGCCAGCCTATCCGGCATGGTCAACACCGGCCACGATGTGGGCGGCTTCTTCGGCGGCCCGCCCGACCCTGAATTGTTCCTGCGCTGGATCCAGGCCGGCGTGTTTCACCCGCGCTTTACCATCCACTCGGTCGGGCTGACGCACGCCACCGAGCCATGGATGTACCCAGATCTGCTGCCGCTGGTGCGCGAGTGGTTCGCCTTCCGCTACCGGCTGATCCCCTACCTGTATTCGCTGCTGTTCCAGGCGGCGCAGACTGGCGCGCCCATCCTGCGTCCGCTGGTCTATCACTTTCCGCATGATCCGCGCACGCCTACCGAGTCATTCGACTTCATGCTGGGGCCGAATCTGCTGGTCGCCCCGGTGCTGGAAGCCGGGGCGCGTTCGCGGCCAGTGTACCTGCCGCAGGGCACAGACTGGTGCGATTACGCTACCGGCGCTTGGTACGCGGGCGGCGGCTCGCTAGTGGCTGACGCCCCGCTGGCGCGCATCCCGCTGTTCGTGCCAGCCGGCGGCCTGCTGCCGATGGGCAAGCCGATGCGCTGCGTGGGCGCGGAGCCGGACGACGTGCGCCAAGTGTATGTGTTCCCGCACCCGCGTCATGGGATAGGGCGCTTTGTGCTGATCGAGGACGATGGGCAAACGCTGGCCTACCAGCGCGGCGGTTGCGCCGAGGTGATCCTAGAAGTCGAGGCATCGCCGCAGACCATCGCGCTGCGGGCTGAGGTGCGGGGCGATTATCGTCTGCCGTACCGCCACCTAGATTTCATCTTGCCGCCGGGCGAACGCCGCCGAGCCAGCGCTGCCGGCGCGGACTTGTGGAGCGACGACGCCGGGCGGCGGCACGTGCGAGTGCAGTTGCCATCCGCCTAAAGTGATGTTACACTAGAGATGAATTTGTTTTGCAAGTTGCGCAAATAATTCGTCGGTTGATGTATGTCCGCCCTTCTCGCCAGCAGCGCCATCAAGTCTCGCAACCTGCAGGCCGTCCTGCTGGCGCTGCTGCGCCACGATCAGATCTCCCGTGTGCGCCTGTCGCGTTTGACCGGCCTGTCCACTACCACCATCACCAAACTGGTCGGCAGCCTGCTGGAACAAGGCCTAGTCGCCGAAGATGACCGCGACGCGCCCGCCAACGGCCGCCGGGGCGTTGGCCGCCCCCAGACGGCGCTGCGGCTTTTGCCGGAGTCGCGCTGGGTCATCGGCGTCCACCTCGACATTGACCAGGCGCGGCTGGCGCTGGCCGATCTGCGCGCCCGCCCAGTCTACACCCGGCGGCTGGCGCTGAAACCCGGCGCGTCGGCGGAAGCGTCGCTGGCGGCGATCGCGGCGGCGGCGCGGGCGCTGGCGGCGGAGAGCGGCATCGACCCGGCGCGGATCATCGGCCTGGGCGCAGGCGTCTCCGGCTTAGTCGATCCTGCATCCGGCGTGAACCGCTTCGCGCCTAATCTGGGCTGGCATGATGTCCCGACGGCGGCGCTGCTGCGCCAGCACACCGGGCTGCCTGTCGTCGTGGACAACAACGTGCGCGCGATGGCGCTGGGCGAGGTGATGTTTGGGCCAGCGCGCGATGTGAAGACGCTGGCGTTCGTCTATGCCCGCATCGGCGTCGGCGCGGGTTTCACCGTCGGCGGGCAGATTTACCGGGGGAGCGGCGCTGGCGCGGGCGAGATCGGCCACATGACGATGATCGTGGACGGCGGCGAGGTGTGTCGCTGCGGCAACACCGGCTGCCTAGAGACGATCTTCTCCGAGCCGGCGCTGGTGCGGCTGGCCTACCAGCAGGCGGAACGCGAGCCGGGCGGGCTGCTGGCGCGGCTGCTGGCCGAGCCCGGGTCGCGCCCCATCGAGCAGGTGTTTGCCGCCGCCCGCCAGGGCGACGCCGCGGCGCTGGCGCTGCTGCACGACCGCGCTCGCTATGTGGGCGCGGCGCTGGCCAATGTCGTGAACATCTTCAACCCCGAACGCATCGTGCTGGGCGGCCTGTTCGTGCAGGGCGCTGATCTGCTGCTGCCGCCCATCGAGCAGACCGTGCGCGCGCGGGCGTTCGCTCACCTGGGCGAGCGCGTGGTCGTCCAGACGGCCAGCTTCGGTGGGCAGGCCGGCATGGTTGGGGCGGCCGCCCTAGCGCTGGATGCTTTTTTCTACCGTCACGAACTGTCAGCGCCCATATGACACGCCCGCTTTAGGATCGCACTAGCGAGGGATGACCGCGTGACCGCACTTCCAGCACTGGCCATCGGTTTTGTCGCCATCGCCCGCACGACGTTCGACGTCGAATTGGCGCAGGAGGTGGCCACCCGCGCCCGCGCGCTGCTGACCGGCGGCGGGCTGGCGCTGGCCGGGCCAGAAGCGCTGGTCACCAGCCTCGATGAGGCCGCGGCTGCCGCGGCGCACTTGGCCGGCCAGTCGCTGGACGCGCTGGTCATCCTGCAGGCGACGTTCGCCGACAGCACGCTGGCGCTGGCGCTGGTCGACGGCGTAGACGCGCTGCCGGTACTGTGGGCAGTGCCGGAGGCTTTCACCGGCGGGCGGCTGCGGCTCAACGCTCTGTGCGGCATCAACCTGGCCGCTCACGCCCTGATGCGCGCTCGCCGCCCCTACGACTACCTGCTGGCTGCGCCTGATGATCCGACGGCGCTGGCCAAGGTGCTCACGATCGCCCGCGCCGGCCAGGTGCGCCGCCGCCTGCGCGGCGCCCGCATCGGACAGGTGGGCGTTCACCCAGATGGCTTCGACACCTGCCGCCATGACGCCGCCGGGCTGCAGCGGCTGCTGGGCGTGCAGATCGAGCCGGTGGAGCTGGCGGCTGTCTTCGAGCGCGCCCGCGCTGCTGACCCGTCGGTGGTGGCTGCGGTGGCGGCCGGGCTGCGGGCCCGCGTCGCTGGCCTGGACGACCTGGAGCCAGAACCCACGCGCGGCACGCTGGCGGTCTACACCGCCCTGCGCGACCTGGCCGATCAGATGCAGTTGGCCGGGCTGGCCGTGCGCTGCTGGCCGGAGTTCTTCACCGACCTGGGCTGCGCCGCCTGCGGGGCGCTGTCGCTGTTGAGCAACGACCACACACCCGGAGCTTGCGAGGCCGATGTCCATGGGGCGATCACCCAGGTGCTGCTCCAGTGGATCAGCGGCGAACCGGCCTTCGGCACGGACGTGGTGGCGCTCGACCCGGACAACGACGGGCTGGTGCTGTGGCACTGCGGCCAGGCGCCGCTGGCCATGGCCGACCCGGAGTCCCAGCCCGGCGTGACCATTCATTCCAACCGGCGGCTGCCGCTGCTGTTCGAGTTCGCGCTCAAACCGGGCCGCGTCACGCTGGCGCGCCTGAGCGTGGGCCCAGCAGGCTACCGTCTAGTCGTCGGCGCGGGCGAGATCGTGCGCGCCCCGCGCCGGTTTTCCGGCACGACCGGCGTGCTGCGCGGCGAGCGCCCGGCCGCCGCCGTGCTCGATACCATTCTGGAGGAGGGACTAGAACATCACCTGACCTTGACCTACGGCGATCACCTGCCCGTTTTGCTGGCGCTGGCCAAAATGCTACAATTACCAGTGCTGCGCCTGTAGCGGGCGCAGGCAGGGGTTTCCGGGCGGCGGCGGCTGCCCACCGCAAACACCGTTCTTGAATATGAAGTTGAGGAGAATTACGTATGGAGAAGCGCCATCTTTTTAGCCTGATGCTGCTCGTTCTGCTGGCGGTGCTGGCCGTTGGGACGGTATCGGCGCAGGGGACAGTTGAACTGCGCATCACCTGGTACAACGACGGCAACGAAGGCGACGTGCTGCGGGATCTGCTGGATCGCTACGAGGCTGAGAACCCCGGCGTGAAAGTAGTCATAGACACCATCGCCTACGCTGATCTGGACAAGACGCTCCAGCCGCAGGTCGAGACCGGCAACGCCCCCGACCTAGCGCGCGTCACCGACGTGTCACGCTACAAGGGCTACTACCTGGATATGACGCCCTATCTGAGCGACCCTGAAGCCTGGGCCGCCGCCTGGCCGGCGCCCATCATCGAGTGGATGCAGTCCGGCCCAGAGGATAAAGGGCTGTACGGCTTCATGACCCAGGCCACCGTCACCGGCCCGTTCATCAACCGCACGCTGTTTGAGCAGGCCGGCGTAGATGTCCCCAGCGACAGCAGCGACCAGGTCACCTGGCAGGAGTGGGTAGACGCCGCCAAACAGGTCGCGGACGCGGTCAGCGCCCCCGATCTGAAGGTCTATCCGGTCGCCATTGACCGCTCTGGCCACCGCGTGTGGGGCCCGGCGCTGAACATGGGCGCGGTGTTCTTCGAACGCGACGCTGATGGTAAGCCGCTGATGGATGAGAAGGGCAACGTGCTGTTCACGGCGGACAGCCCCGGCTTCCGCTCTGCGGCGCAGATGATCCTGGACTGGCATGCTAACGGCCTAACGCCGGTTGAGGTGTGGGCCGGCGCGGGCGGCAGCTATGCCTCGGCCCGCGACTTCTTCACCAACGGTCAGCTCGTGCTGTTCATGTCGGGAAGCTGGCAGATCGGCGCGTTCGCCAATAACATCGGCGATGCTTTCGACTGGGAGGCCATCCCCAACCCGTGCGGCGAGGCCGGCTGCACCGGCATGCCCGGCGGCGCGGCGCTGATGGCCTTCAAGGACAGCAAGAATCCTGAGGCCGCCGTCCGCCTAATGGAATGGCTGAGCAGCGCGCCCGTGCACAAGGAATTCGTCGAGCGCTCGCTGTTCCTGACCTACCATGTGGAACTGGCGCAGTCCGGCGTGGACTACCAGACGAACGTGCCCGGCGCCAAGAAATCGCTGGACACCTTCCTAGGCGAAATCCCTAAGCTTTCGGACGACGCCTGGGTGCTGCAGACGGCGCGCAACAGCTTCTCGCTCAACATCGCCATCCGCGAGCGTCTGACGCAGGCCATCACCGGCGAGCTCACGCTGGACGAGGCGATCCAGCGCATCCAGCAGGATGTGGATGACGCGCGCGCTTCGTCATAGAGGACGACGGCAGGACCACATCACCGATAGATCGCAGACTAGGGGCGGCTTCAGGTCGCCCCTAGCCATCTCTGCCGCCGATCCTGAACGCGCACGAGGCCGTCCAGATGGTGATACGTAGTGTGTCTCACACCACATATTGAGCAGTCGCGGGCTGCTGAGGTCGGACGTGTGGCGATCGCCAGCCGCCTGGCAGCCTTACGCTAGACTTGAGAAGCGTCATGATGACCATCTCGGATCTGAAGAGGAGGATGCGCCGCTTGTCTCCCCTGCGTCCCCTGTCCCGCGCTGTAACCGCTGTCCTAGGCGTGGCCGACATCGTCCTCGAACCGCTGCAGAACCGCATCGGCCTGCGCCGGATGGCATATTTCTTCCTGCTGCCGAACCTGCTGATCTTCGGCATTTTCATCCTGTTCCCGATGCTGCTGAATTTCTACTACGGCTTCACCACCGGCGAATCGATCCTGCCGCAGAACCGCGAATTCGTCGGCACGCAGAACTTGGCCAAACTGCTGGACTGCCAGGATTTCCGCAACCCCAACACTTGCAACGAAGACCGTTTCTGGCGGGCGGCGGGCAATACGGTCGTGTTCGTGGTGGTTGAGGTGACGCTGATCGTCGTCTTCTCGCTGGCGACGGCACTGGCGCTGAACCGCAAGATCATCGGGCGCGGGTTCTTCCGCAGCGTGTTCTTCTATCCGGTGCTGCTGTCGCCGGTGGTGGTGGCGCTCATCTGGAAATGGCTGCTCCAGCAGGACGGGCTGCTGAACGCCTTGATCGTCAGCGCGGGCGGCCAGCGCCAGCCGTTCCTGATCGACAGCGGCTGGGCGCAGTTCTGGGCGATCATCGTCGGCGTCTGGGCGCAGATGGGCTTCTACACGCTCATCTTGCTGGCCGGCTTGCAGTCCATCCCGCCCGACTTGTATGAAGCCGGCGAGATTGACGGCGCTAACGCCTGGACGAGCTTCCGCTTCATCACGTTGCCGATGCTCATGCCGACCATGTTCGTGGTGTTGGTGCTGTCGCTCATCCGGGCGGTGCAGATCTTCGACCATGTGTTCGTGCTGACGGGCGGCGGGCCGGGGACGGCCACGCTGTACCTGGTGCAGTACATCTACACCACGGCTTTCCAGAGCCGCAACTACGGCCTGGCGGCGGCGGCCTCGCTGTTGCTGGCGCTGGTGCTGCTGGTGCTGACCGTCACCCAGCTTCGCCTGGGGCGGCGAGCTGAGGCGGCCTAGGAGGACGACCATGAGTCAACCGTTCACCGTGACCCGAACCGCGCCGTATACCGGCGGCGTGGTCGCCTTCCTGACGCGCCTGCAGGGCGGCAGCCGCTTCACCAC
This sequence comes from uncultured Anaerolineae bacterium, assembly GCA_937922795.1. Taxonomy (GTDB): domain Bacteria; phylum Chloroflexota; class Anaerolineae; order Aggregatilineales; family Phototrophicaceae; genus CFX2. Next base: position 1,391 of record CALAJK010000106.1, on the reverse strand, counting down.
CAGCGATTTGCTCACCTATGCCTATCTGCTCATCGGCACAGTCGTCATGTTCGCGCCAGTGCTGTGGCTGGTGGTCTCGTCGTTCAAACAGGAGCGCGAGCTGACCGCCTTCCCGCCGTCGCTGCTGCCCTACTGGCAGCAGACCGTCGCCGTACCCGGCTACGAGAACCCGCTCGACCTATACGATGTGACGCTGGAGGACGGCACCGTCAAGCGCCTGGCGCAGATTTCGCGGGTGGGCATCAACGCCCAGATGATTGACCCGGAGAACCCCGATGCGCCGCCGATCACCGTCAACATCCGCCAGCGCCAGCCGGTGCGCTACCTGAACTTCAGCCTGCAAAACTACAACGAAGCCATCGTGAAGTTCCCGTTCGTCACCTACCTGACCAACAGCGTCATCGTCACCGTCGTCGCCACCGCGCTGACGCTGCTGATCAACAGCATGGCCGCCTTCGGCCTGAGCAAATACCGCTTCAAAGGCCGCGACGTGCTGTTCGTGGTCATCCTCAGCACGCTGATGGTTCCGGTATCGGTCATCCTCATCCCGGCCTTCTTGGTCATCAACCAGGTGGGGTGGGTGAACAACCTGCTGGGCGTGATCGTGCCCGGCGCGGCCACGCCGACCGGCGTCTTTCTGCTGCGCCAGTATATGCTGACCATCCCCGATGAGCTGATCGAATCGGCGCGGATTGATGGCGCCACCGAATGGCGCATCTACTGGCAGATCGTGCTGCCGCTGGCCGCGCCGGCGCTGGCGGTGCTGGCCATCTTCTCGGTGATGTGGCGATGGAACGACTTCCTGTGGCCGCTGATCGTCCTCAGCCGCACCGAGCTGTTCACGCTGCAAGTCGGGCTGAACGCCTTTCAGGGCGATCTCAACGTGCAGTGGCATTACATTCTGCCCATGACGGTGCTGACGCTGCTGCCGATCACGGTGGTGTTCGCGTTCTTACAGCGCTATATTACCACCGGCATCGCCACCACCGGGTTGAAGTAGGGTCGCTACCGCCGCGCCAGCTCGTCCAGCAGCCAGCGGTGGTCGGCCATGATGCGGGCGATGGCCGCCATGTCGGCGTCCGCATCTGGCTCTGGCCGAGGGGCGCAGGGTTCGGTGGGCAGCCAGGCGGCGAAGTCGGCCTGGCTCAACCGTCCCTCGGCCAGCCGGGTGATCTGCTCCAGCGCTTCGGCAGGGTCCCAGGCGGCGCGCTGACCGTTGACCTCCAGCATGAACAGCGCGGCGATGGCGGCGGTGCGCTTGTTGCCGTCGGCGAAGGGGTGATTGCGCGCCAGCGAGTGCAGCAGCGCCGTCGCCTTCTCCGGCAGCGACGGGTAGGCGTCCTGGCCGAACACAGTTTGCATCGGACGCCCCCAAGCCGCCTCCAGCAGCC
>CALAJK010000105.1 GCA_937922795.1 uncultured Anaerolineae bacterium | reverse complement strand
GCTGGTCTGGCCCGCAGGCGACCGACCAGAATCTGGCGCAGCAGGCCGGCGTGGAAGAATTCCCAACCGAGCCGGACGAGCAGCAGGCACTGTACCGCGACGTGGCCGCCCGGATCATCGCCGGCGATCCGCTGGGCTATGCGCAGAAGCGGCTGCGCGAGCTGGCGAGCGCTTATCTCCAGCCGCATGGCACTGTCTTTTACGGCGGGCCGAGCCTGCGCGAGCTGACGGCGAACTGGTGGACGTCTGACCGGACGTTCGCCGGGCTGCTGCGTTTGGTGCAAACTGAGTCGTTCTGGCCGAAGCTGGCGGTGTACGCTTTCCACTACGCCGGTCTGGCGCTGGGGCTGGTCGGCGTGTGGCGGACGCGCCGCGCCTGGCGGGCTGCGCTGCCGCTGGCCGGTTTCATCGCCTACACCACGTTGGTGCATCTAGCCCTGGACGCCATCCCGCGCTACATCTTCCCGACGCTGTCGTTCTGGTGGGTTTTCGCCGGCATCGCGCTGGCGCAGCTTCTAGATGCGCGCCGCCGCTCGCCGATGCCTCAGCTCGTGAAGGGGTTCTCCAGCAGCCACCACACATCCGCGCCAGCGAAGCCGCCGCGGCGGTAGAAGCCGCCGGGGTTGTCGCGGTCTTCCACACGCCCGGCGACGGTGGTGAAAGCGGCGCGGGCAGCGGCGCGGCGGAGCAGTTCCAGCGCCAGCGCCCGGCCCAGCCCGCGCCCGCGATGTTCCGGGTGAACCTGAAGCCACTCCAGCGAAGCCTCGCCGATATTCGGATCCACTTCAAGGATGCCCAACGCGGCTGGGCGGTCGCCGGCCAGCGCCCACAGCCAGCCATCAGGGTAAAAGGCGGGCGATTTTCCCCAGTCATGGATCGCCTCTACGGTCGCCGGCGCGTCATCGCCGCAGCGGGCGATGAAATCGGCGATGGCGTTCGCCTGGAGCGGCTGGGCTGCGGCGAAGCGAAAGCCGGGCGGGAGCGCTGCCGCCGGTAGATCGTGGTGGCGGTGGATGAGCCGGAAGAATGAGAGCCGGGTGGCGAAGCCGGCCACCGTATCGGGATCGAGATAGTCTTGATGCAGCAGCGCCCGCCGCACAGTCCGCAGCCGCCGCTTCAGCAGCAGGCTGGGGCGGCGGGCGGCGCGCGTCCAGTACAGGTACAGCGCATCATCCGCGGCGGCTTCCAGCCGGGTGACGGCGCCGTCGCGCCCAATCTCCACCGAGGTGCGGTAACCATCTAGCTCAGCCAGCGTCTTCCATAGGGGGTTGGGCAGCGTCTGGCAGGGGTTTTCCAGGTAGATCTGCCTGAGCGCCTGGGTGAAGTCCAGTTTGGTCATAGCTCGTCTTTCCGCAGCGCTGTGGTAGCCTGGGCAGTTGCGGATTCGTATATGTCAATCTGCCCGATGACTTCGCGCAGCACGTTGATAGCCGTCGATTCGCTTTCGCCCGCCGCCATGAAGGCGATGATGTAGTCGTTGGCGCGACCAGCGACCACGCCGGCGTCGTTGACCACCCGTCCAGTGGCGATGTCCTCGGCCGGCAAAACGCCGTCCTTGCCCCAGTAGCTGCCCATCGCTGCCCGTTCGATGGGCGAACGATAGCGCGGCGCGGGGATCGCCAGCAGCGCGCGCGTCGCCTGGATGGCCGCCCGCAGCTCCGGCGACGGCGCGAAACGCGCGCCGCGCAGCAAGAAATCGTAGCCGCGCCCCAAGTCCGCCGCGGTGAAGGCGTTGTCGACCGCATATGCGCCATCGTAAAAGCGTACCTGGCGCGCCGGCGACGGGGCGAAACGCGGGTCGCTCAGGCCGACTGTCGGGCTGCCCGGCCAGTTCCAGGTGTGCAGACCGTTGGCCATGCCCACCGTCAGCCGTAGGAAGTCGTTGAACTTCTCGATGGCGTTGCCCGCGCCGGGGGCGCGCCCGGCCACATCCGCCAGCACTAGCCCGGTCGCCAGGTTGTCGCTGACCACCACCGTCCGGTAGACCGGGGTGAACTCGCCGATCTCCCAGGCCTGAGCTGGCGTGTACAGAAAATAGTACAGCGCCAGCCAAGCTTTGAAGCACGAGGCTACAGGGAACAACTGGTCGGCGTTGATCTGGATGCGAAACAGCTCGTCATTGGCCGGACTGACGCCGCGAAAGTCCAGCGCCATTTTCCGACCGCCGATCACCCGTTCCAGATATTCGCGGATGCCGCGGACGGCGGGCGCCTCCACTTCCCAGTCGGCGGCCAGGGCAGGGCGCAGCGCAGCGGCGGCTAGGATGGCCGCCAGCGAGCGCAGCAGGTCGCGGCGAGAGAGTCGGCGCAGAGTCATGAGGCCGATTGTAGTCGAAGGGTGAGGCGGGGTGAAGGGCGCTCCTCAAACGCGCCGCGCCGACCGAAGCGCTACGGCGGTTCAGTGGGCGGCGGGCCGGCCGTCTGCGTCATGTAGACGGCGCGCTCGGTCTCGCGGATGCGGATGAAATCGAGCGTGGGCAGGTTGGCGGGCGTCGGCGTGGCGGCCAGCGGTTGGCCGGGCGCGGGTTCGGTGATGACGGACTGGAGCGTCGGCTGGCCGGGCAGGGGCAGCGGCGTCCAGGTCGCCGTGGGCGAGGCCGTCGGCGTCGGTGTGAACGTCAATGTGAGCGTGGCCGTGGGGGTGCGCGACGGCGTCGGCGTGCGGGTGAGCGTGGCCGTGGGGGTGTAGATTGGCGTATCGGTCGGCGCAGTTGTGGCGGTCGGCTCCAGCGTGGGGGTGGTCGAAGGCGTGAGGGTCGGCGCGGGCGCGGCAGTGACCGCCACCGGCGCGGACGTCGGCGCGATGGGCAGGGTGGTGGCGAACAGCGTTTGCAGCGCGGCCTCGCCGCCGGGGGGCGGGGTGAGGTCGCGCAGCGCGACCTGAACGGTCTCCAGGTAGGCGGCTGTGCGCGGCAGCGTGTCGGCGTCGGCCAGGCGGGCAGCTTGGCGCGCCGCTTCGGCCAGGTCATCCAGCGCCGCGCTGGTCAGCCGCCCCTGTTCGTGGAGCGCCTGCACCTCGTCCAAGCGAGTCTCGGCCACCGCCAGCCAGGCGTCGTCGAGCTGGCCGAACAACGGCGACAGCGCCAGGACGATGACCTCCCACAGCCGCTTGATGCCGTACAGCGGGTCGCCCGGCAGGCTGGACGATGACGCGGCCACCAGGCCGGCTCCGCTGCCGAAAGCCAGCAGGAAGCCCAGCAGCAGCCCAGCCGCCAGCCGGCTGATCCCGGCCGCCGCTGGCCGCCGCTGCGGCCGCATCTGGGCGCGCAGGCGGGTTTCGAGCGCCGCCACCCGGGCTTCAGGCAGCCGCGGCGATTTCAGCCGGGCGGTCAAGAGCGCCATCTCCAGCAGCGGCTTCAGGTCATCAGCCAGATCGGGGTAGCGCGCCAGGCAGTCCGCCACCGTTCGGCGGCCGGCCAGCGTCTCCTCCAGGCATTCAGCTAGGACGGCGTCCAGGTCAAAGGCGGGCGGCTGGGCGTTCATGAGGACAGCCCCGCCAGAATGGCTTCGATGTCGAAACCGGCGCGCTGGAGATGGCCGGCCAGCGACCGCAGCGCCCGATGCTGCAGGGCTTTGATGGCATTTGCGTTCTTGCCCATGATCTGCGCCACCGTCTCGACCGGATACCCCTCGATAAAACGCAGGATGACCACCTGCTGCTGCTCATCGGTCAGCCGGACGAGCGCGGCTTGCAGCGCCCGGGCGGCCTGCCGGCGCAAAATGCCCTGGTCGAGATCGGCGGTGACGGAGAGCGGCTCGGCGTCGAGGTCGCTCTCCGTAGGCCGTCGGTCGCTGCGCCGGTAATGATCTACGACGCGGGCATGGGCGATGCGGTACAGCCAAGCGATGAACGGCTTACCCTGGTCCGTGTAGCCCGCGATGCTCTTGAGCGCGCGAGCGAACACGTCGCTGGTCAGGTCTTCCGCCAAGTGCGCGTCGTTGACGCGATGAAAAATGTAGCGGAAGATGGCCTGCACATGCTGCCGGTAAAGCTGGGCGAAAGCGTCGGGATCGCCGCGCCGGGCGCGTTCGACCAATCGCCGCTCGTCAACGCCCGCCACCGGACGGCCTCTCCGCTGTCCCATCTGCCATGTACACTGCGTTGTCCATCAAGAATACCGCGCTGCTGAAGGAGAAGTTACGGGTCAGATCACTACAGTCCACGCCCCCATTGTACTCGAAACGGAGGCGGTCGGCAGATCGCGGTGGACGACGGGGGACATTCGGAAATGGGGTCGGGCTTCGGCTGGCGCGGCTAGACAACGCAGCGCGCGTTGAATGAGCGCTTGTGCCTCCGCTGAATGCCCTCATCCCCAACCTCTCTGCCAAACGGCGCGCGCCTGAGGGAAGTCCTGCGCTGGGCTTCCCCCTCGCCCAGCTGCGCGGCGGCGGTCGGGAGAGGAGGACGTGAGGAGGTGAGGGCAGATTAACGGGGACTCAGTCCGGATCGCTGAAGTAGTCCGTATCGACTTTCTTCAAGGTGTAGGTGGCGACTTCGCTCACGCCGATGCCGTAGTCGATCATGAATTGAGCGAGCTGTTCGCCGTCAATGAGTACGATCCTCTTTTCGATGCGCTCGACATACTCGCGGGCGTCTTTAGAAAAGGTGGACGTGGTGATGAAAACGCCTTTGCGCGACCGGAACCCCTCCAGACTGCCAGCGAAGGCCTGCACCTGCGGCCGGCCAACTGTGCCATCCCAGCGTTTTGCCTGAATGTACACTGTGTCCAGGCCGAGACGATCTTCATTGATGATGCCGTCCACGCCGCCATCGCCGCTTTGGCCAATGGCCCTGCCCGCGTCCTGCCGTGAGCCGCCGTAGCCCATGGCGACCAGTAAATCCACCACCATGCGCTCGAAAAAGCGGGGCGAACAGTTCATGATCCGTTCCAGGAGTTCTTTCGCCAGTTCCTCGCGCAGGCTTTGATAGCTGGCTTGCAGCGTCTCGTCGGGGGTGTGAGTCAGTTCAATGGGCGCGGCGCCGGCGTCGTGATTGCGAGGTGAACGCAACTGAAAGGCGATGAACTCTGGAAACTGCCGAAGAAAAGCGACATCAATCCGGTCTGGCCGATGACGGAGCACGTCCAGACCGCGCTGAGTGATACGGAAGCGGCCGCGCCCGGTGGCTTCTAAGAGGTCAGCCTGCTTGAGATAAGTTCTCGCCCAGTGCACCCGATTATCAAATCGCGACTGCTGACCGCTGGGCAAAAGCTCATTGCGTTCTTCCGGGCTGAGATTGAACATGGAGGCCAGCGCATCCATCGCTTCGTAGATGGTGTGTTCCTGGCCATCGGCGGCCAGTTGCAGGAGCGGCAGCATCAGACTCTGAAAATCAGGTACAGTCATGAGTATGTCTTCCTTCATCTAAGCACAGCGTCTGCAGAATCATAACACGGTCTTCATCTCAGCCGAATTTAAGCTTCAAAAGCGCTTAAAGCGGCTGCGCCATAGTCAATGCGGTAGGCGCGGTGATGAGGATGATGACCGTTGTCTAAATTTCCGAACGGGCTGGCGCTGACGGTCATGATGGCGATCGGCGCGCCCGCGCTGCTGCTGACGGCCATCAGCGTGGGGCTGGTGGCGCAGGGTTTGGCTGAACTGAAGCCGAGCGCCGAGGATGAGCCGGCGGCGCACAGCCAGACGGCCATCGCGTCCGCCGCGCGCGTCAACGCGGTCGGGGGAGCCGTCCACACCGCAGCGGTCGAGCTGCCGGCGGGCGCCGACGCGGCACGAGCTGCCGCTCATGCGCCCGCGCCCGCGTCGCTGTTAAACGGCGAGGCGCTGTTCAAGCTGCGCTGCGCGCCGTGTCATGGGCTGAACGGCGAGGGCTTCATCGGCCCGGCCTTCAACGACCGGCCGCTGCTGCCGACCGAATTCATCCTGAACCGGGTGCGCACCGGCCCACAAGTGATGTCCGCTTTCACGCCGGAGGAGCTCTCCGATGATCAGGTGGCGCTGATCGCCGAGTACCTGCAAACCCAGATCGTCGGCACGGCCATCCCAGCCTACACTGAAGAGGAACTGGCGCAGGGCAAAGCGCTGTATCGCGAGTACTGCGTCGAGTGTCACAGCGTGTTCGGCCAGGGCAAGGAGAATCTGGGGCCGGCTATCAACCGCTGGCCGCCGCTGGGGATCAGCCGCATCGTCGAGGGTGGCCTGCTGCCGCTGCCCAACATGCCGCGCCTGCCGGTGACGCCGGAGGAGCTGAGGCTGATCGCCGGCCACGTCCAGAGCTTGGCGTTCCCCAAATAGCAGCGCGGTCAGCGGGTGTCGCTGCCGTCGTCGAAGATGCCGGTGGGGTGGCAGCCCCGCCCGGCGGCGCGGGCTTCCTGTTCCAGCCGGCGGAACAAGTCGTAATAAGCGCGGTCCGGCTCATAGAGCACGGCTTCGGCGTAGCCCTGCTCGACCAGCGCCCGGTTGACGAACAGATCGCCGACGTACACGTACCGCAGCAGCCGCCCGAAGCGATCGGTGTCGCTCACGTCGCGCACCAGGCGCGCCGTCTTGCCTTCGACCAGCAGGCGATTGGCGTCCACGGCGGGGCGATAGCAGGTCTCATCGCGCTCCGGCGTATTGATGCCCACGTAGCGCACGCGGAACGCCTGCCCATTCAGCTCTACGTCAATGGTGTCGCCGTCGATGACCCGCACCACGCGCCCGGTTTCGCTGGTCGCGCCCGTCCCCGGCGTGACCGGCTGAGGCGGCGGCGCGTTCGGATCAAAGCCGAAGGTGCAGGCCAGCAGCGTCAGCGCCAGCCAGGTGAGCACCCGGCGCGTGGGAGGATGAGGGGGCGTCTGCGTCATCGTTGAAGGCGTCCGGTAGATATTGATCTCAAATAGGCCGGCTGGGGCGGCTACGGCAGCCCCTGCACCTGGGGGTAAGCGCGCAGCGCCGCGAAGAAGCGGTCGCGGTAGTCGAGCGCGTCGGCCTCGGTCAGACCCTCAAAGCGCAGGCTCAGCGCGGGCTCGGTGTTGCTGGCCCGCAGCAGCCCCCAGCCGCGCGCGAACTGGATGCGGACGCCGTCCACGTCCACCACCTGTTCGACATCGTGGTGGCCAGCCAGGGCGGCTCTCACGCCATCAATGACGATCGCCTTGTCTTCATCTGGACAGCGCGGGCGGTATTCAGGCGTGCTGAAGTAATGGGGCAGTTCGGCGTTCAGCGCCGACAGCGGCCACCCGGACGCCGCCAGCAGCGCCAGCAGCCGCCCGGCGGCCAGATAGGCGTCGTCGAAACCGAAGTAGTCTTCGCCCATGAAGATGTGGCCGCTCATCTCGCCGCCCAGCGGCGCGCCCAGCTCGGCCATCTTGGCCTTGACCAGCGAATGGCCGCTGATCCACATCACCGGCTGCCCGCCAGCGGCGGCCACCGCGTCGAACAGCGCCTGGCTGCTGAGCACATCCGCCACCACCGCCGCGCCCGGCTGCCGCGTCAGCAGATCGCGCGCCAGCAGCGCCAGCACCCGGTCGGCGGGGATCAAGTCGCCGCGCTCGTCCACCGCGCCCATCCGGTCAGCGTCGCCGTCAAAGGCGATGCCGATGTCGGCGTCGTGAGCGCGCACCGCCGCCGCCAGCGCCTGCATGTTCTTCGGCTCCTGCGGGTCAGGCTGGTGGTTGGGGTAGCGCCCGTCGGGTTCACAGAACAGGCACGCCAGCACGTTGTGCCCCCAACGCGGCAGCAGCGCCGGGGCGAACAGCCCCGCCGTGCCGTTGCCAGCGTCCACGACCACCTGCAGCGGCCGGCCGGCCGGGACGCGCCGCGCCAGATCGTCCAGGTAGCGGCGGGCGGCGTCTGTGTCCGCCGCGACAGCTCCGGCGCCGACGGCCAGATCGCGCGCTTCGATCATCTGGCGCAGCGCTTGCAAGCCGTCGCCGAAGATGTTGCGCGCGCCCACGCTCAACTTGAAGCCGTTTTGATCCGGGCTCAGATGGCTGCCGGTGACCATCAGGCCGCCGACGTTCCCTCGCTGCGCCGCCGCCCAGTACACCACCGGCGTGGATACCAGGCCGATGTCCCACACCTGACAGCCGCTGGCCGCCAGCCCGTCCGCCGCCGCCGCCGCCAGCTCGGCGGAAGTGCGGCGGTTGTCGCGCCCGACGACCGCGGTCTGCACGCCCTCGACGCGCTGGAGATGCGTGCCGAACGCCTGGCCGATCAGGCGCGCTGCCGCCGGCGTGATGACGGCCGCCGCGCCTTCGGCCTGGCCGCGGATGTCGTATTTCTTGAAGATCTTCGGGCTGACGCTCATGCATCGCCCTCCACCACCACCAGCTCTTGTTTGACGTACACGCGCTGGCGATCCCGCACGTCGTGGTGGACGTGCGTGCCGGGTCCGATCTGCGCGCCTTCGCCGATCTTGACGCCCGGCATGGTCATCACATCCACGCCCAGGAAGGCGCCGCGCCCGATGATCGCGCCCAGCTTGTCGCGCCCGCTGTTCAGCTTCTGTCCCTTCACCCGGCTGAACACCGGGCCGCGGTCAATGCGCAGGTTGGCGGTGGTGCAGCCGGCGGAGAAGTTCACGCCCGGCGCGAACACTGAGTCCAGCACGCGGCAGGCATGCATGGCGCAGCGTTCGGCCACGTAGCTGCGGGCGATCTCGGTGGTGAAGCCGACTTCACAATGCTCCAGCACCATGGAGTGCCGCACCAGCGCGTTATTGCCGACGATCGTGCCCGCGCCCACATAGGCCGGGCCGACCACCGCCGCGCCGGGGAACACCTTCACCCCCTCGCCGATGAACACATCGCCGACCAGCGCCGCCGTCTTGGCGATATAAGCGCTTTCCGCCACTGTTTGGCCTTTGATCTGCGCTAGGAAGACCTCCATGATATCCAGGACGTGCCACGGGAACTTGAGCGCGCGCCACGACCCCTGGTAGCGAAAGACGCGGTAGATTTGAGTTTTCATGAGCGCGTCCATGGCGCGTTCGTAGTGGTCATCGGTGGGCACGTCGCGGGCGTATTCGGCGCGCAGGGCGTCGAACAAGCGCCCGGCACGGCTGTGGACATGCGCCACAATGCTGACCAAGTTGCTGGGGCGGTTGGCCGGACCGGGCTTCTCGACGATTCCGCTGATGCGGCCGTCCGCGTCCACGACCATGTAGCCGCCGGGGAAGTAGTCTTCCATCTCGCAGCCGGCCAGGTAGCTGGCGGTTGGATCGGCGCGGAAAGCCTCCAGGATGCCTCGGTGCAGGCTGTCGTCCACCACGTCGTGCACCTGGGTGATGTACAGCGGCGCGTCCGGGTTGGCCACCAACGGGGCAGCGCACAGCACGGCGTCACCCATGCCCTTCGGCTCTGGCTGGACGACCACCTGCACCGCCGGACCGGGCATCTGCCCCGCCAGCGCGGCGATGTCAGCCTGGTTCTCCGGGTTGCCTACGACGATGATCTCGCCGAAACCCAGTTCACGGTAGCGGCGGATCTGATCCGCCAGCAGCGGTTGAGCGCCGAAGCGCAGCAGGGATTTCTCGCGCAGCGGCCACATGCGCGACGACGCGCCGCCGGCCAGGATGAGCAGAATGGGTGTCACGGACATAACTTCTCCAAAGGGCAAAGGTGAACATACTGGCGCTGATCGCGCAGAGTCTTTGCGACTGATTGTAGCAGAACTCTGATTCGCGCGCGCCGCGCTCCTGCCGTTCAGCTTTCGATGTGCGGCATGCCCTTGGGTTGGGGGATGGTCTTGAGGATTTCGTCAATGACGTTGGCAGTGCGTTTGCTGTACAGCCAGACCATGCCCGGTTTCACGTCGGTGCTGCAGATGACCGCCAGCGATACTACATACGGCGAGCCGAATTCGATGATGTAGACGCCGTTGTTGACGCCCTCGAAATAAGTCGAATGGAATTTGGCCTCATCCAAGATGTTGGCCAGCGAGCGCTGAGCGCTGTGGTCAATGCTCAAGGCCTGGGTCAGGAGCTGCAGATCATAGTCTTCCAGCGTCCCGGCTGCTCCCACCATGTTGCCTTCGCTATCCACCAGGCCGACGAAGCGCGCCTTGACGTGGCCGAGCAGCCGGCTCAGTTCCCAGTTGATGCGCTTGAACTGGCTGCGCCCCAAGACCAAAGCCGCCGGGCGGGTGCGCGGGTCGAGGCGCTTGGCGCGGTCGGTCATCTCTTTGGGCGTCTTGTTTGCGTCAGCCGGCTGCGCCTGGCGGCTGTTTTCGGCGCGCCGCGCCTCAAGCTGGCGCTCGATTTGCATGACGACGAAGGTCATGTTGAGCGGCTTGTATAGATAGTCCACCGCCCCCAGCCGGTAGACGGCGACGGCGCTTTTGGCGGAGAGATCGTCATCGATCACGATCACCCGCGCCTTCGGCCGCAGGCCGCCGACCACGGCCAGCAGATCCATGCCGCTCAGATCCGGCAGTTCGGCTTCGGTCACGATCAGATCGAAGTCAGTCAGCAGAATTTCGGTCAGCGCGTCTTCAAAACTGCCAGCCTGGTTCACCGTGTAGCCGCCGACCGACTCCAGCGTGTCGCTCAACTGCGCGCGCAGTTCTTCGTCTTTGGCTACGATCAGGATGCGTTCTTGGCGGCGCTGCGGCGTGACCATCACCCCTGTCCTTCAGTCGTCGTCTCAATCGCGCGGTCGGGCAAGAAGGCCGCCAGCAGGGCGGGCAGCGCCAGAACCTGAACGAGCTGGTCTTTCAAACTGATGACGCCGCGAACATAGCGGCTGGTGGTCGGCGCGGTCTCAAGCGCATCGCGGCTGATCGAGTCGACCTGGACGATTTCATCGACCACCACACCCACCATCTGGTCGTTATGGGCTGCTACGATGAATAGAGTTTGACTGTTCACCGGCGCGCTGGGCTGCTTGAAGATCAGGCGCAGGTCGAGCATCGGCAGCACGCGGCCGCGCCGGTTCACCATACCCAGGACTTCAGGCGGCGAGTCAGGCACGCTGACCAGCTCGACCATGGCGGCCACCTCGACGACCTCTTCGATGGGCAGCGCGCACAACTGCGGTCCGACGGTAAAGGTCAGCAGCGACGCTGTCGGTTGGTGAGCAGCGGAGTTACTGGTCACGTTCGCGCGGGTCCTCGTCACTTCGCCACATGATCATGATGACGGTCGGCGGCGCTTCGCCCTCGATCAGGATTTCGTCCACCAGGTCGCCGAGTTTGGAGCGCAGCGCGATGAGCACGTTATGCGTCGAGACGCCCGTCAGCCAGGGCAAGGTGGCGGAAAGCTGCACGCCTTGCTTGTTGTTGTTCAGCACGCCGCTGAAGTGGAGCACATGCATGTCACCGGTCTTGACCGCCAGCTCCGCCAGCGTGGCGGCGGCGCTGGCCATCTGCGCCTGGTGCGCCGGGCTGAAGCCCAACAGGCCAGCCGCCCGCCGCGCGGTATTGCGCACGATCATGATGTCCATCGCGTTTTCAACCTGCACCGTCATCACGGGCGGCTGCAGGATGTACGGCCCCTTCGGTCGAGACATGCGTTATTCCAGTATGCCTAGCTCTTGCAGCGTGTTGATCAGATGTTCGGTGGCGAAGATGTCCTTCGGAATGTAGTCATCGGCGCCCGCCTGAAGTCCCGACATCGTCGCCTGAGCGCCGTCTTTTTCGGTGAGCATGATGACCGGGATGGATTGAGTCTCCGGCGTGCGTTTGAGGCGGCGACATACCTGGAAGCCATCCATCGTCGGCAGCTTCACATCCAGCACGATCAGCGCCGGGCGACGTTCCATGACGGCGCGCAGGCCATCCGGCCCATCGTAAGCCACCCGCACTTCCAGCCCCAGCCCTTCAAGCGTCGCTTTGATCTGGGCAGCCTGGGTTTTGCTATCTTCGATCAACAGGACTTCGATTGCCATAGCGTCGGAAGCAGGCTGATCCTCTGGGCCTTTCAGCCGTCAGCCGCTTCGCCTCCTTTCCTCACTGCTTATCTTCTAGTATAGTCGTCCCTCACTAAATTTGCAGCGAAGGGTTCTGAATTTTCTGTCAAATGGTCAATCGAGCAGTCGCAGCAGCATCTCGGCCATCTGGTCGAGCGGCAGTGTCTGGTCTACCGCGCCGCGTTCGATGGCGGCTGAAGGCATCCCAAACACGGTGCAGCTCGCCTGATCCTGGGCAAAGGTGAGGCCGCCCGCCTGGCGAATGGCCAGCAGCCCCGCCGCGCCGTCATCTCCCATGCCGGTGAGCACCACGCCGACCGCCGCCGACCCGCACACCGCCGCCGCCGATTGGAACAAGACGTCCACCGATGGCCGGTATCGGTGCGGCCCCTGTTCCGGGATGAGCTGCGCGACCAACTGCGTTCCCTGGCGGGCGAGCGCCAGATGCGCATGGCCGGGGGCCAGGTAGACATTGCCCGGCTTCAGCGGGCGATGATGTTCGGCCACGCTGACCGTCAGCGGGCTGACTTTGTTCAGCCAGCGCGTCAGGCCGGCGATGAACTCCTCAGGGATATGTTGGGTGATCAACACAGGCAGCGGGAATGAGGCATTTAGGCTGCCGAGCAAAACGCTGAGCGCGCTCGGCCCGCCGGCGCTGGCGCCGACCACCACCACTTCCAGCCGCGCCGCCGCGCGCGCGCTCCCCAACGGCCGCGTCGTTTCCAGCCGCGCGCCGTTCAGCGGCATGGAAACGCGATCCCAGCGGCGGATGACCCGCACAGCGGCCATCGCCAGCAGCGTATTGCCCAGGTGGCGCTGATGATCGGCGAAGGTGGGGGCCTGGCGGCTGGGCGGTTTGGGCACGACAGCCAGCGCCCCGGCTTGCAGCGCTCGGAAAGACAGGTCAATGTCGTCGTCGAGCAGGCTGCTGACGACCACGATCGGGGTGGGACACCGCGCCATGATCTGCCGCGTCGCCTCCAGGCCATCCATGTACGGCATGCGGATGTCCATCGAGATCACGTCAGGCCGCAGCGTTTCGGCCATGTCAACCACTTCGCGGCCATCACGCGCTTCGCCGATCACACACAGTCCAGGTATCTCGTTGATGAGGCCGGTAAGATGATGCCGCACGGTGGGGCTGTCTTCCGCCAGCAGCACGCGCGCCACACTGTCCGCCATAGTCTTTTTTATACCCAGTTTCTAATGAAGGTCGTCCTAGACGACCGTCTGAATGACGCGCAGCAGTTCTTCCTGGTCAAACTGCGATTTCACCAGATAGGCGTCGGCGCCGGCGCGCAGGCCGGCTTCGCGCTGCTCCGGCTTGGCGAGCGAGGTCAGCAGGATCACCGGCAGGTGCTGGGTGGCGGCGCTGCTCTTGATGAGCCGCGTCAGCTCCAGGCCGTTGATGTTGGGCATCTCCACATCGCTGATCACCAGGTCAAAATCTTGTTCGGCCAGCTTGTTCCAGGCTTCCTGGCCGTCAATGGCGACGTGCACGTCGAAACCGGCCGTCTCTAGGATGTGTTTCTCCAGGGTGCGGGTAGTGATCGAGTCGTCCACGACCAGCACGCGCATCGCTTGGCGAACCGGGGTCGATTCGATATCCTCAACCGTGAGCGTACGATGACGCGGCAGGTTCAGGCCAGTGCCAGCGCGGATCAGGTCGTTGCCGTCGAGCACGATCAAGATATCGCCCGTGCCGAGCAGCGCCGCGCCCGATACATAGCGCGTTTGTTTGATCTCACGCCCCAGCGGTTTCAATACCAGTTCCTGCTCGCTGTACAGCGCGTCCACCTCCAGGGCGATGCTGCGTTCGCCATCGCTCAGCACTAGCAGCGTGATCTCATCGCTGGGTTCGAGCGCTGGCGAAGCCGGCAAATTGAGGACGGCGTGCAGCGGAACCAGCGGCATCGGCTGGTTCAGGATCATCACCATATCGCGCCCTTCAGCGGTGAAGACCTGATCGCGCGGCAGCTTGAGCATGCGCCTCACCATCGCCGACGGGATAGCGAAGTCCTGATCGCCAACCCGCAGCAGCACACAGCTAATGCGCGTGAGCGAAAGCGGGACGTGCAGACTGAAGGTAGCGCCTTTGCCCGGCATGCTGTGGACGGTGACGCGCCCACGCAGGCCCTCGACGCGCGCCCGCACGATGTCCATGCCCATGCCCCTACCTGAGATGGCGGTCACCTGATCGCTGGTGGTCAGGCCGGGATGGAAGATGAAATTGTAGATCTCCTCAGGCGACAGCGCCGCCAGCTCCTGCGGCGTCAGCAGGCCGGCGTTGAGCGCTGCCCGGCCAATCCGCGCCGCGTCCAGGCCGCGGCCATCGTCGCTGATGCGCACCACGATCTCTTTGCCGCGCTGTTCGACCGCCAGGTGGATGCGCCCCATCGGTGGCTTGCCGAGCTTTTCGCGCTCGTCGCTGCTCTCCAGGCCGTGGCCAACGGCATTGCGCAGCAGGTGCATGATCGGTTCTTTGAGCGCTTCCAGCGTCGTTTTGTCGAGCTCAACCGTTGAGCCGCTGGTTTCCAGATAGATGTTCTTGTTCATGTCGCGCGCCAGGTCGCGCACCATGCGCTGAAACCCGCTCAGAACCGATTCGAACGGCACTAGCCGCATCCGCCCTACGTCGTCTTGAAGCTGCTCGGCCAGCAAGCTCAACTGCGAGTTGAACTGCGTCATCTCATGGCTCAGGTCGGTGAGACGGCGGTTGGCCTCCAGCAGGTAGCGCTGGTTGGCCTCCAGAAATTCCATCAACTCGATCAGCTCCGCCGCCTGCTGGCCTTCGCCCCGCGTTTGCAGCCGGCGTACCAGCCGGATGTAGGCCGTGCGCACTGCTCGCCACTCGCGCTGCCACTGATGCACCAGTTTCTGCAGCCGCGTCAGATCGCGCTGGCGTTCCTCGCCGTGCATCTTGATCACGAGCAGTTCGCTGATCTCGCCGATCAGACGGTCGAGCTTGGAGACCGGCACGCGGATGCTCTCCTCGGCCGGGCGCAGCAGCAGGGTGGTCGTCTCGCCAGCTTCGGCGGCGACCGGACTGGGCGCGCGCGGCGGCGCAGCAGGAGCGGCGGCCTGGGGCGTCTGGCCGTCGGTTGATGAGGGCGGATCAACGGCGACCGCTTTCAGCTCCGTCACTTCCGCCGCTGGCGATGCAGGCGGCGCAGTCGATCTGCGCATCGGCGCCGGCTTAGATGGGCTGCTGATAGGCTTGCCGCCGCCCTCCGCCGCAACGAGCTGTTCCAACCGCGCCAGCACGGCCGCCAGCGCTTCAGTGCTGTTTTCCTGGTTGTTGACGACATTTTGGATCAGATCCAGACTGTCGTACACTAGATCGCACACCGCTGGCGTCAGCTCCAGCCGGCGGCTAGCAGTGCGTTCGAAGATTTCCTCCAGATAATAGGCGATGGTCTCGATCAGGCTGATGCCGACGGCGCGGGCAGCGCCCTTCATGCTGTGGGCGACGCGGTTCATCTCCCGCACCAACGCTGCCTCGTCGTCCACTGCCGATGTTTCGATCTGGAGCAGCGCGCTGTTCAGCGTCTGTAGATAGTCGCTGACCTCTACCCAGAAGATATTCAGCAGTTCGGCGTCAGAAGCGGAGGCCATGATTACAGCTTTAACCCTGCCAGCACGGCGTTGATGCGGTTGGCGGCCTCACGCAAGTTCTGGACGCTGGCCTTCACCTGCATCGTCCCATTGAGCGTTTCGGTGGTCGCGTGTTTGATCATACGCATGGCCTGCGTGAGCTGGTCCATGCCGATCGTCTGCTGGCGGGTGCTGGCGGCGATTTGCATCGCGGCCATGGCGGCCTCTTCGATGGCGTGGGATAAGTTGCGGATCGAATCGCCGGCGCTGTTCACCAGGATCACGCCCTGGTCAACCCCCTTGCTTCCCTCTTCAGTCACCATCACCGCCGAGTTGGTCGCGCGCTGGATCTCGCCCAGGATCTCGCGCACTTGCACCGTCGCTTCGCGGTTCTGGTCGGCCAGATTGCGGACTTCCAGCGCCACCACCGCGAAGCCCTTACCTTCCTCGCCCGCGCGCGCCGCCTCGACCGAGGCGTTGAGCGCCAGCATCCGCGACTGATCGGCCAAGTTGTTGACCGTGGCGATGATCTCGCCGATCTGCTGCGTGTGCTCTGACAGCACCAAGATGTTGTCGGCGATGTCTTCGACGCGGCGGCGGATGAGCTCCATGCCCGATATGGTCTGGGCGACAGCGTCCATACCCTTACGGGAAATTTCAACCGACACCTGCGCCGTCTCCGCCACGCTCTGGGCGCGTTCCGCCGTCTCGGTGACGGTGGCCCGCACTTCGTTGACGGTGGCAGTTGTCTCGGTCACCACGTCGTCCTGCTCATTGGCCATCGAGATCTGCTGGGCGGTCGCGTCCAGGATCTCCTGAGTGTCGGCGTCTACCTGCTTGAGCGCGTCGCTGATCTCGGTGACCACGCCCTGGATGCGGTCGAGCATCCGGTTGACAGCGTCGCCGAGCCGCACTAAACGCTGCTCCTCTGAACTCATGCCGGGGGCTGGCGTCACGTCTAGACGCTGGCGCAGGTCGCCGATCACGACTAGGTCGAGAACCCGGACGTACTCATCCAGGCGGCGGTCAAAGCTGGGGCGGCTGAGGCGCTGGACGAACACGCCGAGCATCCAGCCTGCCAGCAGCGCGGCGATCCCCCAGACCAGCAGGCTGGGCGTATCTAAACGGGCAGACGTCAACCCTAACAGCATGACAGGCAGCGCCGCGGCCAGCGCCATCGCAAATGAGACGCCGTTGGCGATCACCGGCAGCAGCTGCCGGATGCGCGCAGTGCGTTTGGGCATGGTTTCCGTCACAGTCATTTGGCTATCCACCCTCGCTCAATCCGCCGACGATCAGGCGTTCATCCTCCAGGAACTGCGGCACGTTGATCACGACCACCTGGTCTTTCGTCACTCCGTGCACAAGCGGCGTGTGCTCAACCGGCTGGATGTCGGCCAGCGCCAGCGTCACTACGCCGTCGATCTGGTGCGCCAGCAGGCCGATCTCCAGATGGTTCGCCTGGATGATGACCAGTTCGCCCGGCTCTGGCAGACCTTCAGCCGGCGCAGCGCCAAAAAACAGGCGCAGATCCATCACGGTGATGATGCGTCCGCGCACGTTGATGACGCCCCGATAAAAAGCTGGCACGCCGGGGACGCGCACGACTTTATCCACTGTGCGCACGCTGCGCACCAGCATGACATCCACGCCGTAGCGTTCATCGCCCAAGCGGAACGTCAGCACCGAGCGCGCATCTTCAGGCCGCAGGTCGCGGGTTTTCACCAGCGCCGCGTACTGCCGGGCGCGCTGGCGCAGCAGTTGGCGTTCGGCGCGCTGGTAGCGGTCGTCGTCGCCCCAGTTCAGGCTTTTCCAGACGGCTTCCCAGTTGATCGGCTGGTCATTGTTAGTCATCGGCAGTCGCAGCGTTACATCGTCAGGTCAAGATCAGTATACACCGGGCGTGTCAAGCCTGCGCCTCAAGGTTTTGGCGGCGCACAGCGGCGTCGCTGTGGATATAATGGACTCATATGGTCATACGCGCCAGTAGATCAGATCGTTAGGCTGAGGATGAAAACTTTTGAGCGCACGCATCATAAATACAGGGATGAACAGACATATGACAGGCAATGGAACGCACGACAACGGCAAGCAAACGGGCACGGAGACAGTGAAGCGCGGCCTGGCCCAGATGTTGAAAGGCGGCGTGATCATGGACGTGGTCACGCCGGAACACGCCCGGATCGCTGAAGATGCGGGCGCGTGCGCGGTGATGGCGCTGGAGCGCGTGCCGGCGGATATTCGCGCCCAGGGCGGCGTCGCCCGCATGAGCGACCCGGAGATGATCCAGAAGATCATGGATGCGGTCAGCATCCCGGTGATGGCCAAAGTCCGGATTGGCCACTTCGTCGAGGCGCAGATCCTGGAGGCGTTGGGCGTTGACTACATTGACGAGAGCGAGGTGCTGACGCCCGCCGATGAGGAGCACCATATCAACAAGCACCGGTTCAAAGTGCCGTTCGTCTGCGGCTGCCGCAACCTGGGCGAGGCGCTGCGCCGCATCGCGGAGGGCGCGGCCATGATCCGCACCAAAGGCGAGGCCGGCACTGGCGATGTGGTCGAAGCGGTGCGCCACGCGCGGGCGGTGAACAGCGAAATCCGCCGGCTGACTACCATGGATGAGGATGAGCTGTTCGCCTATGCCAAGAACATCCAGGCTCCGTATGAGCTGGTGGCCGAGACCGCCCGACTGGGTCGGCTGCCGGTGGTGAACTTCGCCGCCGGCGGCGTGGCTACTCCGGCCGATGCGGCGATGATGATGCAGCTCGGCATGGACGGCGTCTTCGTCGGCTCCGGCATTTTCAAGAGCGGCGACCCAGCCAAGCGCGCCGCCGCCATCGTCAAGGCGGTGACGCATTTCAACAATCCGGAGGTGCTGTTGGAAGTCAGCCGCAACCTGGGCGAGCCGATGGTCGGCATCCACGTGACGCCGGAGACGCTGGTCCTGGGCAAGCGGGGCTGGTGAACTGCTGCGATGTTATCTGCCGCCCGCCTGAACGCGTCACATACAGCGAAAGGCGCATTCAGGAAGAGCCGCTCCATGGTCGGATTTTTTTTCAGTCCCCCTGGCTCACGTCCGTGACGGAAGCTAGGCCATGGGGACTGAAAGCGTGAGCGCAGCCCAGCCTAGCAGTCGTAATACAGCAGAAACTCGTAAGGATGCGGGCGCAGTGCCAGAGCGTCGACATCGTGGGCGCGCTTGTAGGCGATGTAGCTGTCGATGTAATCCTGGGTGAACACGCCGCCTTCTAGCAGGAAGTCGTGGTCGGCTTCCAGCGCGTCCAGCGAGCCGGCCAGCGAACCCGGAACGGTGGCTGTCTTCTTCCCATGTTCCTCGTACAGATCGTAGTCGGACGGGTCGCCGGGGTGGATCTTGTTCTTGATGCCGTCTAGGCCCGCCATCAGCATGGCCGAGAAGGCCAGATACGGATTGGCCGAGGGGTCGGGGAAGCGGCACTCGATGCGTTTGGCCTTCGGGCTGGCGCTGTACATCGGGATGCGGATGGCCGCTGAGCGGTTGCGGGCGGAATACACCAGGTTGACCGGCGCTTCGTAGCCAGGGACCAGGCGACGATAGCTGTTGGTGGTCGGCGCGGCGAAAGCCAAAACGGCTGGCGCGTGCTTCAGGATGCCGCCGATATAGTACAAGGCGGTTTCGCTCAGCAGGGCGTAACCGTCCTTGTCGTAGAACAGCGGCTGGCCGTCTTTCCACAGGCTCTGGTGGCAGTGCATCCCGGAGCCGTTATCGCCGAAGATCGGCTTGGGCATGAAGGTGACGGTGTAGCCGGCCTTGTAGGCGACGTTGCGGATGATGTACTTGTAGATCTGCAGTTTGTCGGCCATGCGCAGCAGCGTGTCGAAGCGCATGTCAATCTCGGCCTGGCCGGCTCCGCCCACCTCGTGGTGGTGCACTTCAACATCCACGCCCACCGACATCAGCATAGCGACCATCTCAGCGCGCAGGTCGTGCAGCTTGTCGGTCGGCGGCACTGGGAAGTAGCCTTCTTTGATGCGCGGCCGGTAGCCCTGTCCTATCTCGCCGCTGCCCCAGAAACCAGAGCCAGATTCAACCTTGTAGAACGTGCTGTTATTGGTGGACTCGTAGGCTACACCGTTGAAGATGAAGAACTCGGCCTCCGGTCCAAAGTAGGAGACGTCAGCGATCCCAGTCGATTTCAGGTAAGCCTCGGCGCGTTTGGCCACGCCTCGCGGGTCGCGAGCATAGGGCTGCAGGTCAATGTCCACCACGTCGCAGAACAGGCTGAGCGTGGGCCGGGCTGGGATGGGGTCGATGAAAGCCGTCGACGGGTCAGGCAGCAAATTGAGGTCGGAGACGTTGATCGTCTGATAGCCCTGAATGCTAGAGCCATCGAAGCCGATACCCTCTTTGAAGATGTCAGCGTCGAAGCTGCTGATCGGCGCGCTGAAGTGCTGGACGACGCCGCGCACGTCGGTGAATTTCACGTCTACTTCGACCACGCCGTTGTCGCGCGCCCACTTCAGCAGGGCGGCGGGGTCGGCAGCCACTTCGGCCGGCGGCGCCATCCCCATACGCTTGGGCTGCAGACGTCCATCAATTGTCGGGGTGAACTCGGTGGCTGCGGCCGTGCTCATATGGTTCTGCTCGTGAGAGGTCATGTCACACTCCGTAAATCAGCAAATTTGCTCAGTTGCAAAGATAGATCGAGGATAGGCAGCACCTAACGGTGCAGGTTGTAGACGAGCGCCTTGAGCATCGGTTCGCGCCGCTGAAGTCGCCATGAGCGCGAGCGAATGACATCGCCAAACAAGCGTTTCATGACG
>CALAJK010000104.1 GCA_937922795.1 uncultured Anaerolineae bacterium | reverse complement strand
ACCTGCCCATGTACCCGATCTTGGCGCTGTTGGCCGCCTGGGGTTTGCTGCATCTGATCCAGCAAGCGCGCGGGAGCGCCTGGCGCACCACTTTGGCCTACGGCCTGCTGGCGGGCGTAGTGGGGTTCACGGCGCTGTGGGCGCTGATGTTCACCCACATCTACCGTCACCTGTTCAGCCCGGTGCAGGCCAGCTACTGGATTCTGGAGCGCGTGCCGGCTGATTTCTCGATGCAGGTGGAAGGGGCGGAGCCGGACGCGCCGCTGATCAATATTGCGGTATACAATCTGCCGGGCGGCGACGGCGTGCCGCTGGAGATGCAGGCTTCGCGCTACGAAACCGGCCAGCCCTACATCACGACGTTCACGACGCCCGCGGCCGGCACGATCACCAAAGTGCATCTGCCGCATCTGGGACAGCTTTATGACGGGAGTTTGCCAGCGCAGCTTCGCCTGACGATCAGCGCTCCGGATGGCAGCATCGTGCTGGCGGAGGGCAGCTTGACAGCGCGGCTGCCTCGCGATCGGCACGTGTTGGGCGAGGCTTATGATATCGCCCTGAGCGAGCCGCTGCCGGTACAGGCCGGCGAAACGTATCAGTTTCGGTTTGAAGTCGTCGCGGGCGGGCCTGTCATCACGGCTGGGGCTGTGTTCGCCTGGGAAGGCGACTGGGATGAGGTCGTGCCCCCTAAGGTCTGCCGGCTGCCGGATGGGATAACGCTGGCCGACCGGCCGCCGGCGGGTCTCTCGGACGCGCGCCGGTGCGATACGTTCGACCCGTGGGCGGCACATATCAACGGTCATAAACTGCAAGTGTATTGGGAAGATGAGCCGTACAAGCGCGATCGCTTTCTGGCGGTGCTAGAGGACAGCGATTATCTGATCATCGGCACTAATCGGCGCTACGATTCGCAAGCGCGCATCCCCTACCGCTGGCCGATGACGATGGCCTACTACCAGGCGCTGTTTGACGGCTCGCTCGGCTTTGAGCTGGCGGCTCTTTTTCACGAGACGTTTGAACTGGGACCGCTGCGGGTCAGCGATCAGCATCTGCCCTTCTACAGCGGCCCGGAGTGGCTGAATGAGTACGAGGCCGAAGAGGCGTTTCACGTCTACGATCATCCAGCCGTGATGATTTTTCGCAAGACGCCGGCCTATGACTCCCGCGCTGTGCGCGATTTGCTCACGGCCATACCGCTGAACAAACCCGAAATGGTGGTTGGATCGTTCAACGATCCGACGCTGATCGGCGTTGTGCCGCTGTATTCGCTGCCGGCCAGCGCCGCGCCTACGTTTCTCTACTTCACGCAGCAGCTTCGCGACATTCAATACGGCGGCGGGACTTGGTCGGAACGGTTCTTCCGGGATGCGCCGGTGAACGCGCAGCCCGTCCTAACGCTGGTTTTCTGGTGGGGGACGCTGCTGATCTTCGGTTGGGCGGCCTGGCCGCTGCTGTTCGTCTTGTTCCCTGGCCTAGCCGACCGGGGCTATGGGTTCGCCAAACTCGGTGGGCTGCTGCTGGTCGGATGGCTGTCGTGGTATGCTGCCAGCGTGCGCATCCCGCTGTGGTCACAGGGCGGCATTCTGCTGGCGCTGGGGATCGTCGCCATCTTGAGCGCGGCGTTCGCCTGGCCGCAGCGCCGGGCGCTGCGCGACTATCTGCGGCAGCACGGCGCGCGCTTGTTGTGGATTGAAGTCATCACCCTGCTGGCGTTCGCCTTTTTCCTGGTCATCCGCCTGACCAACCCGGATCTGTGGCATCCGAGCTTCGGCGGCGAGAAGCCGATGGACTTCGCCTACTTCAACGGCGTGCTGCGCAGCACAGTTTTCCCACCGATTGACCCGTGGCACGCTGAAGGCTACATCAACTACTACTACTGGGGCTACGTGCTGGTCGGGTCGCCGGTGCTGCTGCTGGGCATTGAGCCATCCATCGCCTACAACCTGATCATCCCGACGCTGTTTGCCCTGACTGGTATCGGGGCGTTCACGCTGGCTTTCAACGTGGTCTCGGCCTGGAATGCGCGCCGTCTGCGGGACGATGCCAATGCCGCGGAGGTCAATCCCTGGCTGGCGGGAGCATCGGCGCTGCTGCTGGCGGTGGTGCTGGGCAATCTAGATACGCCGCGCGTATTTGTGGCCGAAGGGCTGACGCGCACCGGGTTTTACCAGCAGCCGCAGTCGCTGCAGGAGGAACTCATTCGCCAGTACAGCGTCGCCCACAACGGGGCGATGCCGGACGGCCAGACGCTGGCCGCGATCATCGAACAAGCGCTGACAGAATCCAACTCGATACCGGCCAGCGTCTGGCGCGGCTTCACCCGGCTGCTGCAGGGCGAACCGCTGGACATCGCGCCGAACCGCTGGTACTGGGCCCCGACACGCATCCTGTCGGAGCCGCCGGTCAATTCGGGCGGGGCGATTGTGGAGATGCCGTTCTTCACGTTCTTGTATGGCGATCTTCATGCCCATATGATCGCCATGCCGATGATGCTGCTGGCGATGGGGTTTGTGCTGAACGAAACGCTCCTGGCGGGGGGCGACCCGCGCCGGCGGCGCGAGCGCTGGCTGGGGCTGGCGGTAGGGGCGGGGACCATCGGCCTGCTGCGGGCCACCAACACCTGGGATTGGATCACGTTCACGCTGCTGGGGGTGGTCGGCTTGGCTTACGCCTGGTGGCTGACGCACCAGCGCATCGGGCGCGAGACGGCGCTGGCGCTGGCGGGGCGGGTGGTCGGCTTCGTCGCCCTCAACCTGCTGCTGGCGCTGCCCTACACGACGTGGTACGCAGCCGTCTACAGCCGGGCGATGCCATGGCAGGGGCCGCGCTCGCCGCTGTGGACGTACTTCACCATTCACGGCCTGTTTCTGTTCTTGATCGTTTCCTTGCTGACATGGGATACTGTCCGCTGGCTGAACAGTGTGTATGTGCGTTCGCTGCGCGGGCGGCTGCCGGCGCTGGCCGTGGGCGCGGCTGCTCTCATCGGCGCGCTGGCGCTGATGCTGGTCGTGGCGCTGAACGATTATCCAGTCACAATCGTGGCTGGCCCGCTCATCCTGTGGATCGCCCTGATGTTTTTCCGGCAGGGACAGACGCGCGAAATGCAGTACGTCCTGGCGCTGGCCGGGCTGGCGCTCAGCCTGACGCTGGGCGTGGAATTCATCGTGCTGGAAGGCGATGTAGGCCGACAGAACACGGTGTTCAAGTTTTACATCCAGGCATGGCTGTTGTTCAGCGTGGCCGGCGGGGCGGCGGCGGCCTGGCTGCTCGCCAGCGCGCCCCGCTGGCCGGGCGGGCTGCGCCTGGTCTGGGCGCTGGTGGGCTGGCTGTTGGTGACGGCGGCGGCGCTGTACCCGGTGATGGCGACGCGCGGCCGCGCCCTCGATCGAATGGCGAACACACCGTTATCGCTCGACGGGATGGCGTTCATGCAGAATGCTCTGCTGTATGAGGGCGACCCGGCTGTCCTTCAAGCTGATCCGACGCTGGCCCCGTTTGCGCTGGTCAGCGATTACGAGCTCATCCGATGGCTGCATGAGAATATCGAAGGCACGCCGATCATCATGGAAGGGCAGAGCGACCGAGAGTACCGCTGGCAGAGCCGCATCGCCATCTACACCGGCTTGCCTTCGGTCATCGGCTGGAATTTCCACCAGCGCCAGCAGCGCACCTTTGACCCAATGCCGCGGCTGGTGCAGCAGCGTGTCGCCAACGTCAACGCCTTCTACAGCATCCCGGATATTGAGATAGCCTGGGATATTCTGCGGCACTATGATGTTAGCTACGTCATCGTCGGCGCGCTGGAACGCGCCTACTATCCGTCTGAGGGTCTGGCTAAGTTCAAACGCATGGTTGAGCGTGGGCTGCTCGAAGTGGTCTACGACCAGATGGGCGCGACGGTGTATAAAGTGATGAAGGATGCGGGTATCCCTCGGAGAGAGGTGACCGTCGGTGGTATTTGAATGGTTGGCCCGCGAAGGCGGGATGATGCTGAGCTGGTGGGTATTGGTGACGCTGGCAGGGGCGGCGGCCCTACCGCTGTGCACGCGGCTGCTCGGCGGCCTGCCTGACCGGGGCTACACCCTGGCCCGCGCCGCCGGTCTGCTGCTGACCGGCTACCTGTACTGGCTGCTGGCCAGCCTGGGTTTCTTGAAGAACACGGCGGGCAGCATGGCGCTGGCCTGGCTGCTGCTGGTGGGGCTGGCGGCGCTGGTGTATGCTCGCGCGCCGCTGGATTGGCGGGCGTGGTGGCGCGAGAACTGGCGGCTGGTCGTCGTGAGCGAGCTGTTGTTCCTGACGCTGTTCGTCGGCTGGACGGTGGTGCGCGCGCACCAACCGGAGCTGCGGACGACGGAGAAGCCGATGGACTTGATGTTCATCAGCAGCATCATGCGCAGCAGCGCGTTTCCGCCGAACGATGCTTGGATGTCCGGCTATGCGATCAGCTACTACTATTTCGGCTACTTGATGGCGGCGATGCTGTCCACTTTGAGCGGTGTAGTCAGCACTGTCGGCTACAATTTGTGGAACGCTATGCTGTTCGCCCTGACCGGCTTGGGCGCGTTCGGCGTGGTCTACAATCTGGCGCGTTCGCGCGTCGTCCTGGATGACCGCTGGCGCGAGCACGCTGAAGCGCCCGCTCAGACCTCGGCGCTGACTGGAGCGCGCCGCCCTGCCGCCGATCAGTCGGCAGCGCTGGGCGCAGGGCTGGCGGCGGCCGTTTTCGTGGTGCTGTTGGGCAACTTTCAGACGGTGTTGATCGAAGCGCCCTACCAGACGCGCACCGCTTCGGAGGGGTATCTGGCGTTCTGGGCGACGCAGGATCGCCTGGTATATCCGGAACGCGAGCAGGCGCGGGCAGCAGGCATTGGCGACGGCCAACCGGTGACGCTGATGCCGGGCAAGCCAGACCCGGCGCAGTGGGATTACTGGTGGTGGTTCCGCGCCAGCCGCGTGCTGACCGACTTCGATCTGGACGGCGCGGTCTCGACAGGCGCGCAGCCGATTGACGAGTTTCCGCAGTTCAGTTTTTTGCTGTCTGACAACCATCCGCATGTGATGGCGCTGCCATTCGTGCTGCTGGCGCTGGCGCTGGCGCTGAATCTCCTGCTGCGCTGGCGCGATCCTACCAGCGGGGAAATCCTGCTGTATGCGCTGAGTGTGGGTGGTTTGATCTTCCTGAACACCTGGGACGGCCCGATCTATCTGCTGGCGCTGGTGGGCGCGGATGGGCTGCGCCGGCTGCTGCGCCACCGGCGGCTGACGCCCTCGGATGGGCTGAGCGCTGCCGGCCTGGGGATCACCCTGGGGCTGCTGGCGGTCGGGTTCTACCTGCCATTCCTGATCAGTTTCCGGTCGCAGGCGGCCGGTTTGCTGCCCAATCTCATCCATCCTACGCTGCCGCAGCATCTTTTCATCATGTTTGGGCCGTTCATCTTCCTGCTGACGCCGTTCTTGATCGCCGAGGCGCGGCGCGCCGGCGGCAGCATGAACTGGCGCTTCGGGCTGCAAGCGGCGGTGGCTGTGCTGCTGGCGCTGTTGGCGGTGGTGCTGCTGCTGGTGCTGCTGGCGTTCTTCATCCCCGAACTGTACGCGACGGCGCTGCGTTTCGTCGAGCAGAGCGGCGGCCTGGGGGCTGTCATGCCGGCCGTGCTGCGGCGGCGCGGCGAAGGCCTGGTGACGCTGCTGGCGCTGCTCGGCGGGATCGCCCTCATCGCCGGGCGTTTGTTTGCGCGGCGGGTGGCGGCCGAGGGCTCGGTGGGCACGCGCCACGCGGTGGATTTGCCGCCGGCCACCGGCTTTGCCCTGCTGCTGGCGGCGTTGGGATTGGGTTTGATCCTAGTGCCGGAGTTCTTCTACCTGCGCGACAACTTCGGGACGCGGATCAACACCATCTTCAAGTTTTACTATCAAGCGTGGGTGGCGCTGGCGCTGAGCAGCGCCTACGCCCTGCATGCGCTGCTGGCCGATGATCACCTGCGGCTGCGACGGCTGATCTGGCGAGCCAGCTTCGGCTTGGCAGCGGCCGCCGGCGTCGCAATCGGGCTAGTGTATCCGGCGCTGGCGATTCATAACCGGATGTTCGTGGAGACGGGGCGGCTGGCCGATCTGGGGCGGACGCCGCTGACGCTCGATGGCAGCGGCACATTCGTGGCGGCCAGCGATGTCAGCGCCATCCTGTGCCTGGGACAGCAGCTTGCGGGCGATGATGTCGTGGTCGCCGAGGCCGTCGGCGGAGCGTACAATCCGGCCTTCGGGCGGGTGGCCGCGCTGACTGGCATTCCCATTGTGCTGGGGTGGGAGAATCACCAGCGCCAGTGGCGTGGCCCAACCTACAACGAGGTGGCCGGCACGCGCGCGCCTGATCTGGCGCGGCTGTACACAGATCTGCGTTTGGATGCCGTTCAAGACATCATCAACCGCTATGGGATTGATTATGTCTTTTACGGCATGACGGAACGCTCCAGCTACGGCTCTGCCGGCGAAGATAAGTTCCGCGAAGCCCTACCGGCGGTTTGTGCGGCCGAGGGCAGCGTATTTTACCGGGTGTCCGATGCCGCCCGCCTGGCGCGGGTTGAGTGAAAGGGACGCCAGAAGGCGGCGATGAATGTGATGAACCTGACCACCGTATCAGAGGCAAAGTCAGAAGCTGCCGGCGCGGCGCGCAGCCACTTGACGATCACGCTGGAACTGGTGATCTATCTAGCGCTGCTGCTGCTGGCGCTGACGCTGCGCGTGGCAGAACTTGATACTATCCCGATGACCGACGCCGAGGCGCGGCAGGCGCTGGCCGCCTGGCGGGCAGTCTGGCCGTCGGCTCCGGGCCCGGAGATTGTCCCGTACAGCCCGGCGCTCTTCATGGCGCAAAGTCTGCTGTTTTCGACGTTGGGCGGCTCAGAATTCGCCGCCCGTATCCTGACGGCGCTGGCGGGGGCGGCGCTGGTCGTGTCGCCGGCGGCTTTTCGCGGTTTGCTGGGGCGGACGCGCGCGCTGCTGCTGGCGCTGGCGCTGCTGTGTTCGCCGGCGCTGCTCGTCAGTTCACGCACGGGCAGCCCGATGGTATGGGTGCTGGCGGCGGCAGTCGTCGGTCTGTGGGCACTGTGGCGCTACTGGGATGATCGCCGTCCAGCTCAAGCGATATTGGCGACCGTGTGCCTGGCAGCGATGGCGTTGCTGGCCGGTCCGGGAGGACCGATCATGGCGTTCATCCTGCTGGGCGCGGGCGTGTTCGCGCTGTGGCTGACGCGCACGGATGCTGAGGGGCGCGATATTCTGCTGACGGTGGGTGAGCGTTTTGGCGGTTGGCCATGGCGGCAGGCTGCGTCGATCGCCGTGCTGGCTGCTGCCCTGGTCAGCACCGGCTTTCTGCTGTATCCGGCAGGACTCAGCGCGGTTGGAGAGCTGCTGGCGCAGGCCGGACGCGGGCTGACGACGCCGACTCCGGGCGCGCCGGTCTTTTTCCCGATCTGGATCGTCCTGTTCTACGAGCCGTTCATCGCCATCACCGCGATCGTGGGCGCTTGGTGGTTAGCGCGGCGCGGCGCGGTCACGTTCGTCGAGCGCTTCCTGCTCGGATGGGTGGTTTTCGCGCTGTTCGCATCGGTGATTTACGCCGGCGCGGGCGCAGACCATGCGCTGTGGCTGTCGCTACCACTGGCAGGGTTGGCGGCTTCAGCGGCCGCTCATCTGCTGCATGATGAGCGCGGCATCTTCTGGCGGTCGCCAGGGTGGGTTAAGTGGTTGCTAGCGCTGATCATGCTGGCGCTGATGTTCAGCCTGGCAGTCCACGGCCAGACGCTGGCGCGCACGCTGCTGCTCTCGGCGGATGGCAGCCTCCAGTTGAACCAGATTGATGCCCGCAGCGCCGTATGGTTCATCGTCACGCTGTTATTCATGGTGACGGGTTTTTTCATGGCGGCCAGCGTGTGGGGTGCGTATACTGCCGTGCAGGGTTGGGTGTTCGGCGCGCTCATTTTTGGGCTGATCACCAGCTTGGGGGCGGGTTGGAACGCGGCCGCTGTCGAGGCCGGCAATCCGGTTGAGCTCTGGCATGTCCAGCCGACCAGCGCCGAGACCTGGCTGCTGCGGCAGACGTTGACTGAAGTGTCCACCCGCGAATCAGGCGGTTTTCCGCAGCTTGAGCTGGCTGTGCTGGCCCCGGCCGACGGCGTCGTGGCCTGGTTGTTGCGAGATTATCCGCGGACGCGTTTCATCACCGATGTGAGCGAAGCGCGCGGCCTGCCGGTTGTGCTGCTGCCGTCGCTGCCTGAACCGCCGGATTTGGGCGGCAGCTACGTGGGACATCCATTCACGATCACCAGCGTCTGGAGCGAACGGAATTTGCGCGCGATCGATTTCCCGGCCTGGTGGATGGCGCGGCGCATCCGCCTTCCCGGCGCGTCGTTAGTGACGATGGTGCTGTGGCTGCGTCAGGATGTGTACGATGGCGCAGACTTCAGTGCGCTGCGTTGAGGAAAATGTACGGTTCGTGTGTATGATGAAAACAGAGTGCGCGCCGACGAGCCAGGATATGAACCGATGACCCAGCCGCCGGAAACTGATGCGTTGATCGCTGGCTGCCTGAAGGGCGATGAGGCAAGCTTTGCGGCGTTGTATGATCGGTTTGCGCCGTCCATCTACCGCCTGTGCTACAGTCTGCTCATGAACCATCAGGACGCCGAGGATGTGACGCAGGAGGCATTCGTTTATGCCTTCCGCAATCTCTGGCGCTACGATGCGGCGCGTTCAGCTTTCAAGACGTGGCTGTATACGATCGCGCTCAGCCGCTGCCGTAATGCCTACCGCCGCTGGCATCTGCCGCAGTTGAACGTCTTGCAGCTGCTGACAGCGGACATTGCCGCGCCGCGCTCGGAGATGCCGGAGAGCAGTCTGGCGCGAGCAGACGTCAA
Source organism: uncultured Anaerolineae bacterium (assembly GCA_937922795.1). GTDB lineage: Bacteria > Chloroflexota > Anaerolineae > Aggregatilineales > Phototrophicaceae > CFX2. Next base: position 49,264 of record CALAJK010000104.1, on the reverse strand, counting down.
AGCGGCGCTGGAGCAGGCGCTGTCGGCGCTGTCGCCGTGCCTGCGCGAGGCGGTCACGCTGCGTTATGGCCTAGGCCTAACGTATCGTGAGATCGCCGAGGTGGTAGGCTGCCCGCAGAAGACGGCAGAGAGCCGCATTCGCCTGGCGCACGAGCGTCTGCGCAAACTGCTGCAGCCCGCGGGGCAAAGTCTGCTGGATGAATGGGTGAAAGTGTTCGATTGAAGCGCCATGACGAGCTGTCACGACTGCCGTTCGAGTTTGATCGCCTACGTTCATCATGAGCTGTCCGCCGACCGGCGGCGCGAGATCGCGCGGCATCTCGACCGATGTCCCGAGTGTTACGCGGCTTATGTTGAGGAGCGCGATCTGGCACAAGACCTAATCCAGATTGTGCCGCGCTTGGGCGAGGCTGGAGCGCCGCAGTTTGAGCAGGTTTGGCGGGCATTGCAATCGCAGCCCGCGCTGGACAGCCCCGCCGGCGAAGTTCTGTATCCGGCGCGATATGGTCTGGCGGCGCTGCTGCTCATCCTGGCGCTGCTGTTTCCGTGGTCGCTGAGCCGGGGTGAAATCATGCTGGCGGCTCCGCCCACTCAACCATCTCCAGTCACACAGACGATCACGGCAACGCCCAGCGTGGCGCGCGCCACAGTGATGGCTGTAGCTCTGCACCAGACTCCTAAAGCGGCGCCTCACAGCGTGCCGCTCCTAAGCGCCACTTCTACACCCTGAATGAGGATTTATGACGATCGAGCATTCCACATCGGCTGACACCCAGGCTGGACATGGGCCGTTAGGATCGGCGCTGACGCGGCGCTTCGCGCTCAACTGGGAAGTCGCGCTGTATATTGCCATCCTGATCTTGGCCATTTTCACGCGTTTCTACATCCTGGGCGACCGAACGATGAGTCATGACGAGAGCCTGCACACCAAGTTCTCGTGGGATCTCTACCGGCAGGGGGTCTATGTCCACACGCCGCTGATGCATGGCCCGATTCTTTTCCACGTGACCGCCTTGATGTACGCGCTGTTCGGCGACAACGACTTCACGGCGCGTATTTATCCGGCGGTGCTGGGCGTGCTGATGGTGATGTTCCCCATCCTGTTCCGCCGGTGGTTGGGGCGCTGGGGGGCGCTCCTGGCCTCGATCATGATTTTGATCTCGCCCCTGCTGCTGTATTACAACCGGTATATCCGTGAAGATACGCCCTCCATCTTCTACACCCTGGTGATGGTGTACTGCACCTTCATGTATCTGGATGGGCCGGCACACCAGCGCCGGCGAGCGCGGTGGCTGTATATATTCGCAGCGGCGATGTTGGCCAGCCTGGCCTCGAAAGAGGTGGCATTCATTTACATCGCCGTCTTCGGGAGCTTCTTGACGCTGTACTGGTTGGTGCGTCTGGGGCAGCATTTCTTCCGGCTGCCAGGCCGGTCGCTGATGTATCTCCTGTCGATAGCCGTGCTGGCAGCCGGCGTCGTCGCCTTGGCCATGTACGTGGTGCTGTCGATCGCGCCGCTGGAGACGGCGCTCACCCTGGGGCCGGGCAGTCAGGAGTACACCAGTTTGCTGACCTGGACGGCGCTGGTCTTCGCGGTCGCGCTCATCGCCTTAGGGGGGACAATGCTGTGGGCATACCGCCGGCGTTTGTCGAGGGTTCCCTGGCTGGATACGCTGCTGCTGCTGGCGCTCATTGTGATCATCTGCGCGGCCTTCATCTACATCGAGGAGCGCTCGCACATCCAAAAGCTGCAAGATGCCAGCGTGCACGCTGAACCGGCTGTGCCGGGACAGGAGCAGGTCGCGCCGGTGCGTTCCGGCTATAATCCGCTCCCGATCGTCCTGATGTACGTCGTATCCGGCGTGTTGATCGTCGGCCTGCTGTACTCGCGGCGAGCGGGGTGGTGGCGCACGCTGCACCGTTTTCGCGAGCTGGACATCCTGCTGCTGATGGGGACGCTCATCCTGCCCTGGTTGATGCCGTTCATCACCGTCTTTACCGGCATCACGCCGGCTGAATACTCAGCGCTGGGGCAGTCTGCGCCCGAATTTGTGAAGAACCTGATCCCCACTTCAGACGCGCAGGCGATCGGCAAAACGCTGCTGGCGATCGTCGCCATGCTGCCGGCGTTCGCGCTGGCGATCACGGCCGGGGTGGTGTGGAGCAGCCGCCGCTGGTTGATCAGCGCGGCGGTGTTCAGCCTGCTGTTCGTGTTCTTCTTCACCACCGTGTTCACCAACATGCCCGGCCTGGCCGGGATGTACACCAGCCTGGACTACTGGCTGGAACAGCAGGCCGTGCGGCGCGGCAACCAGCCGCAGTATTACTATCTGCTGCTGATCATGCCGTTCTATGAGTTTCTGCCGGTCATCGGCAGCGTGCTGGCGATGTTCGCCGGGCTCAGCCATTTCTGGCAGTTTCAGAAGGCGCGGGGCGAAGCGCGCCGCCAGGCGCGGCTGGAAGCCCTTCAGACGCCGGCGGTCGAGCTGGGAACAGCACCAGCGGCCAGGACAGGCGACGCTCAAACCGAGCCCGAACGCCGCCGGCAGCCGCTGCCGCCGTCTGAACGGCTGGAGCGGGTGCCGTTTCTGCTGTTCGTGTCGTGGTGGGGCGTCCTGAACCTGATCGGCTATACGCTGGCTGGCGAAAAGATGCCCTGGCTGGGGACGCATATGACCCTGCCCCTGATCTTCCTGGCGGCATGGTATTTTGGGCGCATCTTCGATCGGATCGATTGGGGCGTTTTTAAGACGCGCGGCTGGCTGATTCTACTGCTGCTGCCGGTGCTGTATGTGGCGCTGGCGCAAATCTTTGGTCCGTTCATCATCGGGCCGGCGTTGGGCGGGCTGCAGCAGGCTCAGTTGGCGCGGCTGTACCAGTGGATTGCCGGCTTGGTGATCGCCGCAGGCGTGATCTACGCGCTGTCGCGCCTGGGCGCTGGGGTCGGATGGGCGCATGTGCGCCAGTTGGTGGGGGTGGCGGCATTCATCGTGCTTGGCTTCGTCACGTTCCGCTCGGCCTGGATGGCTTCGTTCATCAACTTCGATCTGGCGACGGAGTTTCTGGTCTACGCGCATGGCGCTCCGGCGAATAAACGTGTGACCGAGCAGCTGCGAGAATTGAGCCAGCGCATCACCGATGGCAGCGATCTGCGCTTCGCTTACGATTTCAAGATCTCCTGGCCGGGGGCCTGGTATTTCCGCAACTTCCGCAATGCGGTCTATCTGGGCGAAAGCCCCAGTCCGCGTTCCTTTGATGATGCAGTGGTCGTGATCGTGGGCGATGAGAACCGGGCGTCGGTCGAGGCGGCGCTCGAAGACCGCTATTTCCGCTTCGACTATATCCGGCTGTGGTGGCCAATGCAGGACTACTTTGGGCTGACGCCGCAGCGGGTCATCAACGCGCTGGACTTCTCGCCGGGCAACGTGCAGGCGCAGCAGATTCGGCGCGGGATCTGGGATATGTGGTGGTGGCGCGACTACACCATCTATGGCGAAGCGGTCGGCAAGAGCTTCAGGATTACGGAGTGGCCAGTAGCCGACCGGATGTATGTGTTCGTCCGCAAGGATGTGGCGGCGCAGGTGTGGACGCTGGGCACTGGCGATGGCACGGCGGTCAACCCCCTGGCCGAGACCCAGGTGAACCTGTGCACCGCCAACTGGCAGCCGCGCTTGGCCGGTCAGACATTGGGTTCGCCTGGCGCGCTGCCCGGTCAGTTGAACTCGCCGCGGCAGCTAGCTGTAGCGGCGGATGGACGGCTGTACGTGGCGGAGGAGTTCAACCACCGGATATCCGTCTTCAACCCGGATGGCAGTTTCGCTTTCACGTTCGGCCAGCAGGGCGCTGGCGAAGGTCAGTTTGAGCGTCCGAGCGGCATCGCTATCGGGCCGAGCGGGCAGATATACGTGGCGGATACCTGGAACTATCGGGTTCAGGTGTTCACGTCGGAGGGCGAATTCGTGCGCGTCTGGGGCCAGCGCGGCGAGTATGGTCTGGCCGCGCAGACGGCGCCCGAAGACGCCTTCTGGGGGCCGCGCGCCGTCGCCGTCGACGGCGAGGAACAGGTCTACGTGGCGGATACGGGTAATAAGCGTATCCGGGTCTACGATTCACAGGGGCGACATCTGCGCGATATCGGCAGCGGCGGCAGCGGCAACGGTCAGCTCGATGAGCCGGTGGGTTTGGCGATCAGCCCGAACGGCGTGCTCTACGTGGCGGACACCTGGAACCGGCGGATTTCCGCGTTCTTGCTCGATGGCACGCCCGCCAGTATCTTTACAGGCCAAGACAAGGCCGCTGTCAATCACTTCCGCGTCCGCGCCTGGTTCGATGATCTGGGCAACCGGCCGTATCTGGCGCTCGATCCGGCTCGCAATCTGTTATACGTGTCCGATCCAGATGCTGGCCGGGTGCTGGTCTACGACACGGACGGCAGCTGCGTCGGCTCGTTCGGTCAGTTGAATCGTGAGCGCCCGGATGCTTCTCAGTTTGCCAGCGTGGGTGGATTGGTTGTAGATGACCGGGGCCGCCTGTTCGCGGCGGACGCGGGTTCAGGGCGTATCCTGCGCTTCGATCCGTATGAGCCTTCTGCTATCGCGCCGCCTGGCTTAAGCTCTCAGCCAGAGGCGACGGTTGAGATAGAGCCGGGCGAGCAGCCATCACCGGAAGCAACCGCGGAGGCGGTCGGGTGACGCCAATTTAGCCGAAGGCAAAAGGCTTGTCAACGCCTTGAGCCTGTGGTAAGATCAAATGGTCAGCAATCGGAGAAGTGGGCAGCCCCCACTTCTCCGCATTTAGGCGTTGATACAGCCCCTGTCAGTGGAAGACCGGCGCACTTTTGTAGTATCATAGAACCGACGAAGCTGCCCCGAATAACCCCGAAAGAACGATTTACGGGAGTAGGCATGAAAAGCGAGTTTGAGGTCGCCTTTAACGAAATCACGGAGTCGCGTTCTCTGTCGCGCGAGATCGTGTTGGACGCGCTGCAGACAGCTCTAGTGCAGGCCTATCGCCGCGATGCTGGCGCCAGCACGGCGCAGCGGGTCGAAGTCAAGATTGATCCTAATACCGGGCGACCTCAGATTTTCGTCGAAAAAGAGGTCGTGGACAACGTACTCAACCCCTTGACGGAGGTTGACCTGGAAAAGGCGCGTTTCTATGATCCTGAGGCCAATTACGGCGATACGGTGATGGTGCGCGTCGAGGGTTCGATCAAGCGTTTCGGACGCATTGCTGCCCAGGCCGCCAAACAGGTGATCCTCCAGAAGATCCGCGAAGCGGAGCGCGACTCGCTGTACGAAGAGTTCGTGGATCGTGAAGGCGATCTGGTCACCGGCACGGTGCAGAGCGTATCGCAGGCCGCCATCACGCTGAGCCTGGGGCGCGCCGAGGCGGAAATGCCTCGCAGCCAGCAGATCCCTGGCGAGCGCTACAAGCAGCACGACAAAGTGCGCGCCTATGTGATGGAAGTCAAGAAGACAAACCGCGGGCCGAAGATCATCCTCAGCCGCAGCCATCGCAATATGCTGCGCCGCTTGCTGGAATACGAAGTCCCCGAAATCTTCAACGGGCAGGTGGAGATCAAGAGCATCGCACGTGAGGCGGGATACCGGTCTAAAGTCGCCGTCTTCGCGCTGCAAGAGGGGATTGATCCGGTCGGCGCTTGTGTTGGCATGCGCGGCATCCGTATCCAGAATATCGTCAAAGAGCTTCATGATGAAAAGATTGATGTGATCGAGTGGAGCGCCAACCAGGAAGAGTTCATCGCCAAAGCGCTCAGCCCGGCGCGGGTCGCTGGCGTGTATCTAGACGATGATCCAGATACCGGGCGGACGGCGCTGGTGATCGTGCCCGATGACCAGCTTTCGCTGGCGATCGGCCGCGAAGGGCAGAATGCTCGCTTGGCCGCCAAGCTGACAGGCTGGCGCATCGACATCAAAAGCGTGACCGAAGCTGTGCAAGAGGCACTGGCCTCGCTGGAAACCCCAGAGATGCGGGATTTGCGCGCACAGCACGCCGGGATGGTCGAAGAAGTCCAGCGCATCATGGAGAAGAAGGCGGCGAACCGCACCATCATGCCGGAAGAGTATCATCTGCTGAGCCGTTTCAGCGACCTGTATGAGCGGCGGCAGCTCGCCCGGCGCGATGCGGCGCGTGCGGCCCGCATGGCGGAGATCAACGCGGTGAAGGCCACCTTGCCGCCGGAGATGTTCCGCACGCCGGTGACTGCGCTCGACCTGCCGGACGAAATCCTGGAGGCGCTGCAGCCGCTGGAGACCGTCGGCGAGATCATGTGGCGGTTCTTGGTGGACGACTCGCGCCTGCGCCATCTGCTGCGGGAGTGCCCGCCAGGTTCGTTGGAACAGGTGCAGCAGGCGCTGGATCGGGTGGTGCTGCCTGAACTGGCGGAGCCCGCCGAAACCCTCGCCAAACCGCAGCCGACCGCCGAAGCGCCGGCGGTTGAACCTGAACTGGCGGCGGAGGAAGCGGTTGAGGCCAGTCCATTCGGCGACGAACTGCTCGAAGCAGAGCCGGAGCCGGCGACCGCGCCGGCTGCGCCGCGGCGTTTTGTCCCGCCGCAGCCGCGAGGCTACGCTGAGGTAGACGAGGAAGAAGAGGAAGACGAGGCCGTTCTGGGGTTTGGCGGAGCGCCCAAGAAGAAAGAAAAGAAGAAGAAGAAAGAACGGCAGCAGCGCCGCCAGCTCGTGTTCGATGAGACGATCGGTCAGGTCGTCGCCAAGCGCCGTCGCAAGGGCGGGCGCAGCCGTGAAGATTGGGACAGTGAGGAGTGAAGGCAGACCGGAGCGCATGAGTCAGCAGCCAAAGCGGACGAAACACGTTCCTCTGCGAACCTGCGTCGTCTGCCGGGAAAAGGCCGGGAAACGTCAGTTCATCCGGATTGTGCGGAGCGAACACGGCGTCCTGGTAGACCCGACCGGCAAGATGAACGGCCGCGGCGCCTATCTCTGTGGGCGTGATGACTGCTGGGAGCGCGCAATCCGTACGGATGTATTGAACCGTGCGCTGCGGGTCGTGATGACGAATGAAGATCGCGAACGTCTCAAGCTGGCTAGACTCAGCCAACATGAGCGCGAACATGTTCAATAAACGCATACCAGTGATGAGGTGCCAGCGGATGGCTGTGGGCTGAAGGGGCGTATCGCAACCTGTCCTGGCCAATCGCGGAGCCACTTGGAGGTGATTATGGCACAGGAAAAACAGGTTCTATTGCTGCCGGACTACCTAACGGTACGGGAACTAGCCGAATATACCGGGGCAAGTCCGATCGATGTGATGAAACGCCTCATTGCCAACGGCGTCATGGCGTCTATCAACCAACAAATTGACTACGATACAGCGGCGATCGTAGTCGAGGAGATGGGATTTGAGGCGCAGTCGGCGACGGCCGCCGCCGCCCAAGAAGAGCGCGCGAAAGCCGCCCAGGCGCAGGTCTGGCGTCAGAAATATGCTCAGGAAAAACCAGAAAATCTGACTCGCAGGCCACCGATCGTGGCCATCCTCGGCCACGTTGATCATGGCAAGACGACGCTGCTGGACGCCATTCGTAAAGCGCATGTGGCGGAGGCTGAGGCCGGCGGGATCACCCAGCACATTGGCGCTTACCGTGTCATCCACAACAACCGCCAGATCACCTTTCTCGACACGCCGGGCCATGAAGCCTTCACCGCGATGCGCGCCCGCGGCGCTCAGGGCGCCGATATCGCAGTGCTGGTGGTCGCGGCGGACGACGGCGTCATGCCCACCACCCGCGAAGCCTTGAACCATGTTCGCGCGGCTAACGTCCCGGTCGTCGTCGCCCTGACCAAGATTGACAAACGCAACGCCAACCCTGAAGTCGTCAAGCAGGAACTGTCAGAGATCGGCCTCGTGCCGGATGAGTGGGATGGCAATACGCTGGTAGTGCCGGTCTCGGCCATCACCGGCCAGGGCATCGAAGACCTGTTAGAAGCGATCATGCTAGTGGATGATGAGCACCAGAGCGTGGCCAACCCCAACGCCGAGCCCTCCGGCATCGTCCTGGAGTCCCAGGTTGATCCCAGCCGCGGCACGCTGGCGACGCTGCTGGTGCTGAACGGCACGCTGCGCCGCGGTGATATCCTGGTAGCGGGCACCGCCTACGGCCGCGTGAAGGCCATGTTTGACGAGTCGTTAAAACCGGTGACACAGGCCGGGCCGTCAACGCCAGTCCAGGTGTTGGGGTTGACCGAGCCGCCTCTGCCGGGCGATACGTTCGAGAAAGTGAAGAATGACAAAGAGGCGCGGGCGATCGTCGAGCAGCGAAAGGCCGAGCTGGAAGCGCGCCGAGGGCAGCCGGAGCGCCCAGCGTTCAAGCTGGAGGACGTGTTTGCGGCTGTGCGGGGCGACGCGGCCAAAGAGATGAACCTGATCATCAAGGTGGATGTGCAGGGCAGTTTGCAGCCGATCGTTGACTCGATCAAGAACCTGGGCGAAAACAATGAACAGGGGATCAATATCCGCATTCTCAGCGCCGACATCGGCAATATCTCGGAGAATGACGTGATGCTGGCCAAAGCTTCTGGGGCCATCATCATCGGCTTTGGCGTGGATGTAGACAACGCTGCCCGCCGCATCGCCGATGCGCAGGGCGTGGACATCCGCCAGTATACGATCATCTACAAGCTGCTGGAAGATATCGAGCTGGCGCTGAAAGGTCTGCTAGAGCCGGTTTATGCGGACAAGACCATTGGCGTGGCGGAAGTGCGGCAGACGTTCCGCATCCCGCGGATCGGCACTGTGGCCGGCAGTTACGTCCGCGAGGGGGAAATTCGACGCAACGCCCGCGCCCGCGTCAAGCGCGAGGGCAGGGTGCTGGCTGATAACTTGACGGTGGCCTCGCTCAAGCGGCTCACTGAAGACGTGCGCGAAGTGCGCTCTGGTTTCGAATGCGGCATCAGCTTGAACGGCTTCGATGATTTCCATACGGGCGATCTGATCGAATTCTACGTCAGTGAACGCGTCAACTGATCAGTTGCTCGGTTCAGACCAGCAGCGCGAATGATGAAAGAAGTCGCAGGATGACTACCATCAAACAGGATCGTCTAGCGGAGCGCATCCGAACCATCTTGAGCGAGCTGCTGCTGCGTGAAGTCGCCGATCCCCGACTGCAGCACATCACCGTGACGGAAGTGACGCTCGACGCCGAACTGATGTACGCCCGCATCTATATCAACGCGCTCGGCGATGAGAGCCGCCAGGATGAGGTGATGGCCGGCTTGCAGCGCGCTAAAGGGTTCCTCAGACGCGAAGTCGCCAAACGGCTGCGCGTTCGCAACGCGCCGGAGCTGCTGTTCCAATGGGATGTAGCGCTGGAGCGAGGCGAGCGTCTAAACCAGTTGATCGACTCGCTCAACATTCCAGCGACCAGTCCAGGCGATAAGCGTTCGAAACATGAGTGACGCTCGTTTAGATTGGGAAGCGGCCTGTTCGGCGGTCGATCGGGCGCGTTCGATCTTGATCGTCACGCATATCAGCCCAGATGGCGATGCGATCGGTTCCCTGTTGGGGTTGACGCTGGCGCTGCGTGAGCGCGGCAAACAAGTGACGCCGGCGGTAGATGGCGGCGTGCCCGAACATTTGCGCTTCTTGCCCGGCGCGGATGCGGTGCAGCCGAAGGTGAGCCAAAGCCGCTGGGATGTGATGATCGCGCTGGATGCCAGCGACGAAGCGCGTATTGGCGATGTGGGCGCGGTCGGCCTCGCCCAGGCGTCGCTGGTCATCAATTTAGATCATCACCCGACCAACACGCTGTTTGGCGCTGTGCATCTGGTTGATCCTCAGGCGGCGGCGGCGGCCGAGATCGTCTATGCATGGCTAGAACGTCTCGATTGGGCGATCCCGCAGACGGTGGCCACAGCGCTGCTCACCGGGTTGGTGACCGATACTATCGGGTTTCGCACTAGCAACGTCACGCCGCGCACGCTGGCGGTCGCTCAACGGTTGATGGAAGCGGGCGCTCCGCTGCACGAGCTGATGGTGCGCACACTGGTGAGCAAACCGTACAGCGCCATCGAACTCTGGAAGCATGCGTTGGCAACAGTACAGTTCAGCGACGGCGTCATCTCCGGCGTGGTCAGCCAGGAAGCGTTGAAACAGGCGGGGCTCAAAGACGCCACAGATGGCGGCCTGGTCGGGCTGCTGTCGTCGGTGGCGGAAGCGTGCATGGCGGCGGTCTTCAAGGAGCTGGCCGATGGCCGTGTAGAGGTGAGTCTGCGCTGCAAACCCGGCTTCGATGTGAGTCAGCTCGCGCTGGAGTTGGGCGGCGGCGGTCATGCTCAAGCGGCCGGCGCGACCATTGACGGACCGCTGGCGGACGCTCAAGCGCGGGTGATACCTCGACTGATCGCTCACCTGAATGGGAGATGCCAGCATGTCCGAACTGTCGGAGAGTAGAGGTTCATCGGTCGTCTCGTTCACAAGCGATGGCACGGGCTAGGGGCAGACTGAACCGCGCCAGCGCCCGACGGACACGTGCTTACCGACTGGTCGATCGCGCCCGAATGGTGATTCTAGGCGGGATGCATGACATCCTGGAAGCGCAGATACAGGCCGATGAAGTTTTCACTCACATTGTAAAGCGCTCCCAAGTTGGCTGTCTCTGGATTCTTGAACGTCAATAAACCGGTTGGGCTGACCAGCCATGACGTCGTCGCGCAGGTGCGCCGCGGACTGGGCGTCGCTAAGGTGGGGCATGCCGGCACGCTGGATCCGCTGGCAGACGGCGTGCTGGTGATCTGTCTGGGGGCGGCTACCCGCCTCAGTGAATACGTGATGCGTTCTACCAAAAGCTACCGGGCGCGGGTGCGGTTGGGGATTCGCACCGATACCTACGACGCTGAGGGGCGGGTGGTGGCAGAACAGCCGACCGACCATGTGCGCCGAACAGACGCTGAACGCGCTTTGACGTCATTCATCGGCGACATCCTGCAAACGCCGCCGGTTTACAGCGCCATCAAACAGGGGGGGCGCAAGCTGTACCAGCGCGCGCGGGCGGGCGAGGCCGTGCAGCTCACGCCCCGGCCAGTCCGTATTGATTCGGCGCGGATCACGGATTGGTCGCCGCCAGAGGTCACCCTGGAAGTAGTGTGCAGCGCTGGCACGTACATTCGCAGTTTGGCGCATGACCTGGGGCTGGCGCTGGGCGTTGGGGCGCATCTGGCCGGCCTCACGCGGACGGCCAGCGGCTGCTTCACGCTGGCTCAGGCGGTTCCGCTGCAGGCGCTGCTGACTGCTTCGGACTGGCAGGCGTGGGTCATCCCGCCGCGGGCGGCTTTGTCGGATTGGCCGTCAGTGCAATTGAGCAGCGACATGGCGGCGCGTATCAGTCATGGTCAGCGGGTGAGCCTGCCGCTACCGGAGACAGACCAGATCGTTTTCGCCTACACCGAGGATGGCGCGCTGGCGGCGGCGCTGCGCTTCCAGGATGGCCAGTGGCGGCCGGATAAGGTATTCTTGGGCGGTCTCTAATCGCCGCGGTTATGAGTGTGGACGCTGCTTCGATCAGCCAACAGGATCCGCGATGAAGCATGTGTATGATCTCGCCAAGGCTCAGCTATCGCAGCCGTCGGTAGTGACGATTGGCGTGTTCGATGGTGTGCATACCGGTCACCAGCACCTGATCCGGCAGTTGGTGCAGGAAGCCCGCCGCACCGGCCGCCTGTCTGCGGTTGTCACATTTTTCCCCCATCCAGACGTGATCTTGAAAGGGTTGGTTGGCCGCTACTACCTGACGACGGCTGAACAGAAAGCTGACCAGATCCTCAAATTGGGGGTGGATCTGGTGGTCACGCATCCGTTCAACGAGCAGGTGCGGATGATGCGCGCCGCCGCGTTTGTCGAGCTGCTGCTGCGCCATCTGCGCATGGATGCGCTGTGGGTGGGAGCAGATTTCGCGCTGGGTTACCAGCGTGAAGGCGATGTGACTTTCCTGCGCGAGCAGGGCGTTCGGCACGGCTTCACAGTTTATGAGACCGACTTGTTGTTTCATGGCGAGCATCGGGTCAGTAGCACGGCCATTCGCCAGGCGCTGCAGGTGGGCGATGTGGAGACCGCGCGCATCGGGCTAGGGCGTGGGTACGCCGTCGTGGGTGAGGTGGTGCGCGGCGAAGGGCGCGGGCGGCAAATTGGCTTCCCGACGGCCAACGTGGCGGTATGGGAACAGCAGGTGATACCGGCTAACGGCGTGTATGCGGGCTGGGCATGGCTGGGGGGTGAACGCTACAGCGCCGTCACGAATGTAGGCGTGCGCCCCACTTTTAACGGTTCGGGCGTCACCGTGGAGGCTCACCTACTGGACTTCCAGCGCGACATCTACGGCCAGACTCTGGAAGTGACATTTGAAACGCGGCTGCGGCCAGAGCAGCGCTTCAGCGGCATTCAAGCGCTCATCGCCCAGATCGCCGCCGACGTCGAGGCGGGACGCCGCGCCCTGAGCCGTCTAGAAATGGGCGGCTGATCATTTCTCCCTGGGCAGCCGGTAGCCTAGACGGCGCAGCAGGTCGGGATCCATGCGCCAGTTTTTGAGCACCTTAACGTGCAGATCCAGATAGACTTGGGCTTCCAGCAGCTCGGCCAGTTCGGCGCGGGCTTGCGAGCCAATGCGCTTGATCATCTCGCCGCCTTTGCCAATGATGATCGCTTTTTGGCTGTCTCGCTCCACGTAAATGGTGGCGCTGATGTAGTTGAGGTTGGAAGAGCGTTCTTTGAACTCCGTCACCTCCACCGCCACCGAGTAGGGGATCTCCTCCTCGGTGTTGAGGATGATCTTCTCCCGGATGACCTCAGCGGCGATGAAACGCAAATTGACTTCGCTCACCTGATCGGCCGGGTAATAGCGCGGACCGCGCGGCAGCAGGGCCAGCAGTTCGGTCACCAGGTCAGGCACGCCGTCTCCCGTCAGCGCGCTGACCGCCCGCGCCAGGACGTGCGGGATGAGCGCCTGGTAGACGGCGGTTTGTCGAACGCGCTGCGCCTCATTCAGCAAATCCGCCTTGTTCAGGGCGAGCGCGACTGGCACGTTGTCCACCAAACGCGGCAGCGTCTCGGCGATGATGCGGTCGCCTTCTTGGGGTTCAACCGACGCATCCAGCACCCATAAAACGACGTCGGCGTCGCGGATGGCATTTTCAGCCACGCTCACCATATATTCGCCCAGTTTGTGCAGGGGTTTATGCAGCCCGGGGGTATCGGTGAACAAGATTTGGCCGCGGGCTTCGGTGTAAATCCCCAACTGCTGCCGGCGAGTGGTCTGCGGCTTGGGGGTGACGATGGCCACTTTCTGCCCCAGGATACAGTTGATCAGGGTTGATTTGCCGACGTTGGGGCGGCCAACGACGGCGATGACGCCCGACCGATGGTCTTCGGGCAGATTATCGTCGAACAGCGTATCGAGATCGCTCATGGCTCGGCCTGCCAGGCTTCTACGGTCGGATAGCGCATCAAATATTCGAGCAGACGGGGCGGCGCTTCAATTTCATCTGGGGCGATGATCGCCTCAGGATGGGCGAGCGGCAGCCGGTCATCAGGCGCAGCATAGACGACGACCTGGGGGGGGAGCGCAAAGTCTAGCTGGCGCAGAAAGACCATATCTTCCTGGCCGTCGCCGCGCTGGCCCACGACCTCGGCGCGCGGGTGCAGATTGCTGCGATGCCACAAAAACTCCCACGCCGCTTCGCCCGTCAGCATGTCGCCGTAGTCCAGCACCAGCAGGCCCGGCACGATGTAGTCCTGCGGTTTGCCGAGAAAGCGCAGGCCGTAGCGGACAGTGAAACTGCCAGAGGCGATGACCAGCTCCGCTCGGTCGGGGGGATGCGTCGCTAGGGCGGTGCGGCTGCCGGCCTGCACGACCAAGCCGGTGAAGCGGTCACTCACCGGCTGACGTTCCGGAATGGGTTGAGCGGGCACGTATCAGTTATGCGCCGGATGCGAGTCTGGCGCGTGCTCTTCGTCCGCTGTGTGGTGATGGTGCTCATCGGGAGCCGGTTGGTTGATGTCGTCCAAGTGTTTGTGGGGTTGGGCGACTAGTATCCAAGCGGCGAAGCCGATGATGAACAGCGCCAGCCCGGCGGCAAAGGTCAGGCCGATCACATTCGAGTTGGCGGCGCTGGCCTGAATTGCGCCGACAGCCAGCGCCAGGATCATGATGATCACACCCAGGCCGGCGACCAGGGCGGCGAAGATGGCGCTGTCGCCCGCTTCTTTGCTGACTTTTTGCGTGACTCTCACTCCGTTCTCACTCCTGCTCAGCGTTTGATGGTACACTTGCGTATCTGAGTGTTAATTGTGCCGCCGGAAGACGACCGCGTCAACCCCGCCGGATGGATGGTTTATCGATGGTTCAACGCATACTGCTCATTCGTCATGGCCAAACGGACTGGAATATCGAAGGACGCTGGCAGGGGACTCTGCCGATACCGCTGAACGCTGAGGGGCGGGCGCAGGCGGAGACGCTGGCGGCTCACCTGCGCCACCGTCCGATCAGCTTGATTGTGAGCAGCGATCTGCCGCGCGCGTTTGAGACGGCCGCCGCTTTGGGGCGCAGCGTAGGGCTGCTGCCGCAGACTGATGCGCGCTGGCGCGAGTTCGACCTCGGGATTTTTCAAGGGCTGACGCGCAGCGAGATCATGGAGCGTTTTCCCTCCGAGTGGGAAGCGTTCCGCGCCGACTACTGGGATTATTGTGTGCCGGGCGGCGAATCGCGGCGAGCCGCTCAAGCGCGCATCTTCGAGGCCTGGCAAGCTCTAACAGACCAGAGGGGAGAGGAAGCGGCGGCGGTCTCGCATGGCGGCGTGATCAAGCTGCTGCTGCTCAAACTGTTCTATGACGATCCCGCCCTCCATGATCTGCATCTAGAAAATACCTCTGTGACGGTGATCGAACGCCATGGCGACGGCTGGCAGTTGGTGCAGGCTGCCAATACCGACCATCTGCTTCCATCATCGCGCACGCCGCGTCACAGCCTAATGGCTGCCCCATCGGAGAGCGAGAACATCTGATCTGGGCGCGGCGGGTTCTAGCGCGCCGCAGCATATCAGAGTGTTTGTGATGAAAATCACAGATAAGGGGCGATGATTGTTCGCTCTGTCGATGCATGACGTTCGCTACAATCAGGTTTGTGCAGGACATTATCGATGGCTAGCTACGGGAGAATCCCCACGCCATGGTACAGCAGTCAGTTGAACGCACCGTTCAAAGCAGTTACGGGCTGGAGCATCACGGTCTGCGTGAGTTAGGCAATGTCTACTGGAATCTGCCTACGGCTGCGCTTTATGAGCATGTGGTGCGCAACCGCGAAGGGTTGATCGCTCATCTGGGGCCGCTGGTAGTGCGCACGGGTTCGCACACGGGACGGTCGCCCAACGACAAATTCATCGTCCGCGATATCGAAACAGAAGGCACAGTTTGGTGGGGGAAAACCAATCGTCCGTTTGAGCCTCAAGACTTTGACCATCTGTTCCTGCGGCTGCAGGCCTATTTCCAGAATCGAGACGCCTACGTACAGGACTGCTTCGTCGGGGCTGATCCGCGCTACCGGGTATCCGTGCGCGTCATCACCGAACGGGCATGGCACAGCCTGTTCGCGCACACGATGTTCCTGCGCCCCAAGGCGGATGAGCTGCGCCAGTTTGTGCCGGAATTCACCGTTATCCATTCGCCGGGTTTTCATGCCTCGCCTGAAGTCGACCGGACGCTATCGCCCACCTTCATCCTGATCAGCTTCACCCGTAAGCTGGTGTTGATCGGCGGCACGGAATACGCAGGCGAAATCAAGAAGGCCCTCTTCAGCGCGCTCAACTATCTGCTGCCGCGCCAATCGGTGCTGTCGATGCACTGTTCAGCCAACTACGGCAAGGATCCGCAGGATGTGGCCATCTTCTTCGGTCTGTCAGGAACCGGGAAGACCACGCTCAGCGCTGACCCGCAGCGCACTCTGATCGGCGATGATGAGCATGGGTGGAGCGAGGACGGCATCTTCAACTATGAGGGCGGCTGCTATGCCAAAGTCATCCGGTTGAGCCGCGAGGGGGAGCCGGAGATCTACGAGAAGACGCGGCGCTTCGGCACGATCCTCGAAAACGTGGTGATGGATGTCCAGACGCGGCGGATTGACCTGGACAGCGACATGTTCACGGAGAACACGCGCGCGGCTTACTCGATTGAAACAGTCTCGAACGCCGACAAGAAGGGGATGTGCGGGCATCCCAAGCACGTCATCTTTCTGACGGCTGACGCTTTTGGCGTGCTGCCGCCGGTCTCCCGGCTGACGCCGGAACAGGCGGTCTACCATTTCATCAGCGGCTACACCGCCCGAGTGGCGGGCACGGAGCGCGGCGTCACCGAGCCAACGGCGACCTTCAGCGCGTGCTTCGGCGCGCCCTTCCTGCCGCTGCACCCGATGGATTACGCCAAGCTGCTGCGCCGGAAGCTGGAGCAGCACGGCGCGCAGGTGTGGCTGGTGAACACCGGTTGGATCGGCGGCCCGTATGGCGTTGGCCAGCGGATCAGCCTGGCGTATACGCGGGCGATCATCACGGCCATTCTCGATGGCTCGCTGACGGATGTGCCGACCATCACCGAGCCAGTGTTTGGGCTGCATATCCCCACCGCAGTGCCGGATGTGCCGCCGGAGATTTTAATCCCGCGGGAGAGTTGGGCAGATTCAACGGCCTACGATCAGAAAGCAGCTGAAGTTGCCGCTCTGTTTCGCGCCAATTTTGAGCAGTATGCGGCGGCTGCCGGGGCAGATATACTGGCGGCCGGGCCGCGGCTGTCTAACCACACGCCGGCGATGTGATGTCCAATGCCAACACATGGAATTGGTTAGCTGGCCTGGGCGTCGTCTATAATCGTGGCATAATTTGGGCATTCGCCATCTAGACTCTGGGAGATCAATCAGCATGGGCCGCAAAAAAGTGACGATCGTCGGCGCGGGCAACGTGGGCGCCACCAGCGCACACTGGATCGCCAGCAAGGAGTTGGCCGATGTCGTGCTCGTGGATGTGGTGGAGGGTCTGGCCGCCGGCAAGGCGCTCGATCTGGCTCAGTCCGGGCCGGTGATGGATTTTGACCTGAAGATCGTCGGTACGACCGGTTATGAGGCGACAGCCGACTCAGATGTGGTCGTGATCACCGCCGGCGTGCCGCGCAAGAAAGACCCGGTGACCGGTAAATTCCCCAGCCGCGATGAGCTGGTCAAAACCAACCAGAATATCGTCGGCGAGGTCACCCGCCAGGTAGCCAAGTATTCGCCTCATTCGATCATCATCGTGGTATCCAATCCGCTGGATGCGATGTGCCATGTCGCGCTGCACGAGAGCGGTTTCCCCAGCCAGCGCGTGATCGGGCAGGCGGGCGCTCTGGACACAGCGCGCTACAAGACGTTCATCGCTATGGAACTGGGCGTGAGCGTCCGGGACGTTCACGGCATCGTGCTGGGCGGGCACGGCGACACGATGGTGCCGCTGCCCCGGCACACGTCGATCGCCGGCATCCCGGTGCGCGAGCTGATGGCCGAAGATAAACTCCAAGCGATCATCGAGCGCACCCGCAACGGCGGCGGCGAGATCGTCGGTTTGCTCGGCGTCAGCGCCTGGTATGCGCCGGCCGCCGGCACGGTTGAGATGGTCGAGGCGATCCTCAAAGATCAGAAGCGCGTGATCCCATCAGCGGTTTATTTGAAAGGCGAGTATGGATATAATGACCTGTTCATCGGCGTGCCTGCGGTGTTGGGCGCCGGCGGCGTGGAACGGGTCATCGTGATGGATCTGAACGCCGAGGAAAAAGCGATGTTGGATCACAGCGCCGAAGCCGTCCGCTCTGTTGTGAGCATTTTAGGTTATTAGGATGTAATCCTAGTCAAACCTGATCGGGGCGAGAAACGACCGACTCGCCCCGATCATTTGTTGAGGATTGTGGCCTGCGATGACACAGCGTGTTCTTGACCTGACCAGCGGCATAGCGATGGTTGTCACCGATTTGCATGGCGCGTGGGACATCTACTATCGGATGCGCGAGTCATTTCTGACCCAGTATGCCCGCAAAGCCGTGGATTATCTGGTGCTGTGCGGCGATATGATCCACAGCGAGGGGTTGGAGGAGAGCGACTCCAGCCTGGACATACTGCTCGACATCATGGCGCTTCAGGCCGAAGTGGGCAAAGACCGCGTGATCATGCTGCTCGGCAATCATGAGCTGCCGCACATCTACGGTTTGACCCTGGCAAAAGGCTCCGTAGAATATACCCCGCGTTTTGAAGCAGCGCTGGCACGCCTCGATCAACGTTACAAAGCGCCTGTTCGGCGCAAGGATGTCATCGAATTTCTGATGGGGCTGCCGTTTTTCGTGCGCACGAAAGCCGGCGTCCTGCTCACCCACGCCGGCGCTGGTCCCGATGTGACTTCGCCCCAGCACTTTGAACGGCTGCTCAACCTCAAACACGATGCGCTCATCGCCGCCGCCGATCAGGAGCTGAAGAAGTTTGACATCGCCAGTTTGCAGCGCGGTTATTCGCACTTCACCGGGCTGTCATACGAGGAGCAGGCCAAGCGCTATCTGGCGGTGACCGGGCCGACGGATCCCCGCTACAACGATCTGCTGCGCGTGCTCTTCCTCAGCGGCCAGAATACCGATTTCGACCTGATGTGGAATACGCTTTTCTCGCAAAATGAGCTGGAAGCCGGCGAGGCGGCTTATCATCGCACTGTCAAGAATTTCCTGCAGCATCTTTCGGAGATCAGCCCGCATGAGCAGCGCGTTTTGGTGGCCGGCCACATCGGCGTCAAGGATGGATACACCGAGGTGGGCAAGCAGCATCTGCGCATAGCCAGCTACACCCACGCTTTTCCCAAGCGGTCAGCCCGTTATCTACTGCTGAACTGCGAGACGCCGGTGAAGACGACGGGCGATCTCATCAGCAGCCTAAAGTTCGTATTCGATCAACCTGCGCCGGTCACGCCGTTAATACCGCACCCATCAGCCCCGGCTGCCCCTTGATGAATTCGTCGATGGGCAGCGCGCGCCGACCAGCGAGCTGCACCTCAAGTGGGTAGAACAAACCGCCGCCCGTGCCGATGGCGATGCCCTGCGGCGTTCGGATGACGTGGCCGGGGGTGGCCTGGCCGTCGCCGACTCGCCCTTTCAAGATCTTAAGCTGCTGACCGTTCCAGAAGGTATACGTTCCTGGCCAGGGAGTAAATGCTCGCACCAGGCGTTCGATGGTTTGGGCGTCCTCAGTCCAGCGGATGTTGCCCTCTTCTTTGCGGATCGACGGGGCCAGCGTGACGCCGTCTTCGGGCTGAGGTTGAGGGATGATTTGACCGGCGAGGTAACCGGGCAGCGTCTCCAGCAGTACTTCTGCCCCCAGGCGCGCCAGTTTGTCGTGCAGCGTCTGGCCGGTTTCGTCAGGCGCGATCGGCAGGGCGCGCTGCGACAGAATCGGGCCAGTGTCGAGCCCGGCGTCCATTTTCATGATGGTGATGCCCGTTTGGGAGTCGCCGGCGCGGATGGCTGCCTGAATCGGCGCGGCGCCGCGCCAGCGGGGCAGCAGCGAAGCGTGGACGTTGATCGAGCCGTGAGGTGGGATGTCGAGCACTGCCTGCGGCAGGATTTGGCCGAACGCCGCCACGACGTAAACGTCCGCCGGCCAGCGGCGCAGGTCAGCGATGGCGTCGGGCGCGCGGATTTTTGCCGGCTGGAGCACCGGGATGCCCGCCCGCTGCGCGACCAGTTTGACCGGCGACATCTGTATCTTCTGGCTGCGGCCGGCTGGCCGGTCTGGCTGGGTGACGACGCCGATGACCTCATGCTGTGCGATCAATGCGTCCAGTATGGGGACGGCGAAGTCGGGCGTGCCCATGAAAACGATTTGCGCCATGCGCGTTCACCTCTCGTCAAAGTTTGTGCCGGCCTGCGCGCCATGTTAAGATTTTGAGCTTGAAAAGTCTGCGCCGCGGTATTGTAGACTGCGCATCGGATTGTGTCTATGATGAGCAAACGCTGGGTAGTTGCAGAGCCAGCGCCCCTTAATTGGCTGCGCCAATACAGCCCGATCAGCCCGGTGCTGGCCCAGGTGCTGTATAACCGGGGCTTCACCCAACCCGCAGCGGCCAAACAGTTTCTTGAGGCGCGCGAAACTGCGGGCAAGCCCTTCGACTCGCGGACAGGTATGAAGGGGCTGAACGGCGGCCGCGGCGCGGTGGCGCGCATCCGCGAGGCGATTAAAGCGCGGCAGCCCATCGTCGTCTACGGCGATTTCGACGCCGATGGCGTGACCTCGACCGTGCTGATGGTGCAGACCCTGCGGGCGATCTTCCGGCATCAGCACGCGAAGGCAGCGCCTGAGCTGGCTGAACGCTACATCAAGCCGTACATCCCGCACCGTATTGATGAAGGTTACGGCCTGAACAGTGAGGCGCTGCGCCGGCTGGCGGGCGCTGGGGCTCGTTTGATCGTCACGGTGGACTGCGGCATCCGGTCGGTTGAGGAAGTGGATGCTGGCCGGGCGGCCGGGCTGGACATCATCATCACCGATCATCATTCGCTCGGCCCAGAGATCCCGCGCGCCTATGCCGTGATCAACCCCAAACAGACAGATTGCAACTACCCAGAGGATATGCTGGCCGGCGTCGGGGTGGCTTTTCGGCTGGCTGAGGCGCTGCTGATGGTCGCCCGTCCGCCTGGGCTGGCGGCGGATGATCTGCTCGACTTGGTGGCGATCGGCACGGTGGCTGACTTAGCGCCGCTGAACCGATTGGAAAACCGGGCGCTGGTGCGGCGCGGTCTGGAACGGATCAACAGCAATCCGCGTCCGGGCGTGGCGGCGCTGCTGCAGGTGGCCGGCATCAAGCCAGGCAGCGTGACCGCCGAGACGATCGGCTACGCCATTGGTCCTCGGATCAATGCGGCCGGCCGGCTGGAAAGCGCCATGCTGGCGTATGACCTGCTTTCGACCGATGATCCGCAGCGGGCAGAGCAGCTCGCCGGACAGCTACAGGCGCTGAATGTCCAGCGCCAAGAGCTGACGCGGGAGGCGCAGGAAAAGATCCGGGCGCAGCTTGAAGCTGATTATGCCGGCGATGTGCCGCTGATCTTCGCTTCCGATCCGCACTTTCGGCCGGGCATCGTCGGGTTGGTGGCGGGCAGGTTGGTCGAGGAGTATTTCCGCCCCGCCGTCGTGATGGAGGAAGGCGACACCGAAAGCCGCGCCTCGTGCCGGAGCATCCCAGAGTTCGATATCACGCGCGCCTTGGATGCCTGCGCTGATTTACTGGTGCGGCATGGCGGCCATGCCCAGGCTGCTGGGTTCACCGTCCACAACAGCAACATTGACGCGCTGCGGCGGAAGCTGCTAGAGATCGCCAGCGCGCAGCTTGAAGGACAGGATTTGCGGCCGTCCCTGAACATTGATGCAGTCGTAGATGTGAGTCACCTGTCGGAGTCGCTGGTGCATGAGCTGTCGCTGCTGGAGCCGACCGGCCATCTCAACCCCGTGCCAGTGCTGGCATCGTATGGCGTGCGGGTGCTGGAGGCGCGTACAGTCGGCAAAGAGGGCCAGCACGTGAAGCTCAAGCTGGCGCGCGCCGGGCAGCCCCCGCTGGATGCGATCGGTTTTGGGCTGGGGGAATGGGCGGCGCGGCCGCCAGCTGCGGTTGATGTCGCCTATCGGCTCGAAGTGAACGAATGGAACGGCAGCCGCAGTCTACAACTGAATGTGCAGGATATTCGTCCGGCTGGGGGCGGCAGTTGAGGCGACATCTGCTGTGCTGGCTGGCGCTGGGGCTGGTCGCGGCGCTGACTGTGACTGGGGCAGGGGCGCATGGTGAGCCGTTCAACCGTTTTGGGGTGGTGGAGGGTTTCTGGCTGCCCGACGTTGTCTGTGAGTTGGGCGCCGGTTGGGAGCGCATCATCTTCGACTGGTCGCAGCACCAGCCATCAGGTCCCGATGACTGGCATACGCTCAACGTGGATGACCGCTGGTTGGCAGCGGCGCGCGACTGTGGCCGTGAGGTAGTGGCCATCGTCAAGCACACGCCCGCTTGGGCGACTGACGGGCTGCCGGGGCCGGGCGTGCCCCGCGGGCTCTACCTGCCGGTGGATGATCCCGGCAATGTGTGGGCCAACTTCATCCGCCGCGCCGCCGCGTACTATGCGCCGCGCGGCGTGTCGCGCTTCATCATCTGGAATGAGCCTGACATCACCCGTGAGACTTACGGCTATATCTTTGAGGGCACACTTGAGGATTATTTCCAACTGCTCAAGGTGGCTTACTTAGCGGCCAGGCAGGGCAATCCGGAAGCAAAGATCCATCTCGCGGGGATGACGTACTGGCATGACGTGAACGCCGGCAGGCGGCTGTATCTGGACCGGCTGCTGGAGCGCATCGTTCAGGATCCAGCTGCCGCGCGCTACGGCGGCTATTTTGATGTGGTCAGTCTGCATATTTATTTCCGCACCGAAACCGTCTATGATATCGTCCAGGCGACGCGCGAGGCGCTGCGCCGCTATGGGCTGGACAGCAAGCCGATCTGGATCAATGAAATGAACGCCGCGCCCACCGATGACCCGCTGTGGCCGGTGGTGCGGCCGCAGTACCAGCTTGATCTGGAGCAGCAGGCGGCCTTTCTGGTGCAAGCGGCGGCATTGGGGCTGGCGGCGGGCGTCGAGCGGATGGCCGTGTATAAGTTCTATGACTGGAGTCTGCCGCCGGGCAGCGAGGCGTTCGGGCTGCTGCGGGCTGATGGTTCACGTCGTCCGGCGTTTGCCGCCTGGCAGATGGTGACGCGCGAGTTCGGCGCGGTGACGCAGGCCGAACTGGCGCGGTCTGATCGGATTGAGGCCGTGCGCCTGACGCGCTCCGACAGGCAGCAGCTGATCGCCGCTTGGGCGCGGACGGCAGAGGACGCGCGCGTCCGCGTGGGCTCCGCCGGTGATGCGGCTGTACTGCTGAATGCTTACGGCCAGACACTGCGGATCGAGCCGGCAGCTGGATATTATACGCTTGAGCTGGCCGGCGCGCGCTGCACACGGCGCGATGGCTGCGCAGTCGGCGGCCCGCCGCAAATCCTGGTGCAGCCGCAGGCCGCCGCTCCCGTCTTGGAAGTGCGCGATGGCGCGCCGGTTGAGCTGGTTTTTTCGAAGTGATCGAGCAGGGTGAGAAGATCGAGAGGGTGCGATGGCGGTGAATGGAACCCGCAAGGATGACCGCGAGCAGCTCCGGCCAAAGGGAGAGATCAAGTTCTCTTACGGCGGCCAGGCGGTGATCGAGGGCGTGATGATGCGCGGGGCGCACCAGGCGGCGATCGCCGTGCGCAACCCGAAAGGGGAGGTCGTCATCCACGAGCAGCCGCTGAACGCGACGCTGTACCGGGGACGCATCGCCAAGACGCCTTTCCTGCGCGGCGTCGTCGGCCTGTGGGATGCGCTGGGCTTAGGGACGCGCGCCTTGATGTGGTCGGCTGATGTGGCCGTCGGTGAGGATGAGAGCGTCAACTTCAACGGCCCGATCGGCTGGGCGACGGTCGCGTTTTCGCTAGCGCTGGGCATCGGCTTGTTCTTCTTGCTGCCGACGACCGCGGCCAGCGGCATCGGGCATCTGCTCGGTTTGACGCCTGACGGCTCGGCCCCGATCGGATTCGCGGCGTTCCTCATCAATCTGATTGAAGGGCTGATCCAGCTTGGGCTGCTCATCGCCTACATCTGGCTGATCGGCCGTATCCCAGACGTGAAGCGGCTGTTCGGCTATCACGGCGCAGAGCACAAGACGATCAACGCCTATGAGGCAGGGGCGGAACTGACGCCGGAGACGGTGGCACAGTATCCGATCGAGCACCCGCGCTGCGGCACGGCCTTTCTGCTGACGGTCGTCTTTGTGAGCGTGCTGGTTTTCTCGCTGCTGGGGCGCCCGCCGTTCCTGCTGCTCATCCTATCGCGGGTCATCCTGATCCCGGTGATCGCTGGTATCGCCTACGAGTTCATCCGCTTCACAGCTCGCAACCTGCACAATCCGCTGGTGCGGCTGATCATCCAACCCAACCTCGCCCTACAGCACTTGACGACGCGCCAGCCAGATTTACACATGATCGAGGTGGCGATCGTCGCTTTCCAGCACGTGCTGGCGGCCGAGGGGCTGCTCCAGCGCGAGGCGATCGTCATCCCAGAGCCGCGGCCTGAAGCGGTATCGCCGACGCTGGCCGCCAGCGGCGATTAGCCGCCGGTCAGCGCCGCCAGCGCGCTGATGGCTTCGGCGTAGTACTTGTTGCGCTGGATGGCAGCGCGGTAGTTGGCTTCGGCTTTGGCCGGGTCGCCCAACGCTTCGTAAGCGCGCCCGGCGTAATAGTAGATTTCTTCAGCGCCCGGCGTGGTCGCTAGCACCTGCCGCGCCAGGGCGATCACATCCTCGTAGCGCCCAACTTGCAGATAAATCTCGAACGGTTCGAAGCGATACCACAGCGAACGCCAGGGCAGGCCAATCGTCTGCGCGGCGTCTACTGCCTGGGCGGCCTCATCCAGCCGTCCGAGGGCGAGCAGCGCAGCGCTTCGGTTGAGCAGGCTGAAGGGGGAATTCGCGTAGTCAGGCGACGTCAGATCGCGGTCGGCCTGCGCCAGCGTCGCTTCAGCATTGCGCTCAGCGTCCCAGTGATCGCCTAGAAGCGCCTGCAGCAGCACGGCGTCGGCCGGCCAGTAGAGGATAAGGTAGTTGCGGTTGAAATGATGCCACTCCGCGTCGAACTCCAGGTAGTCGAGCGGGCGGCCCCGGCCATCGGCGCCGAAGCCGAGCAGCGAGTCAAAGGCGTACAGCGCGCCCGCCGCCTCGTCGTAACCGGTGATCACGCGGTTATGGCTCATCCAGTTCTTGGGGATGGGCGCGCCCTCGTAATAGGCGGTCTCCACCAACACAGGGAACCCGGCGGCCGTCAGCCGTTTGAGCAGCGTGATCGTCCCAGCCGTCCGGATGATGCCCGCCAAACCCTGCTGCTCAGCCAAGGCGACCATCTCTTCAAGGCGAACGTTGACGTCGTCCGGATGGGGATTGAGGGCGCTGATCATATCTGAATAGCTGCCCTGCCAACCGTAGTAAGAGATCAGCATGAAGAACGCCGCCGCCGAGCATCGGTTGTACTGCTGCCAGGTAGGCTTGAGACCGGTGAGCTGAACCGCTTCCGGCAGCGCCTCCACCGGCTCTGTCTGCGCCCGCAGCGGCGAAGCCACCAGCAGCAGCGCCGCCAAGACCATCATGAGCAAACAGCGATTGGATTGCATCCCACTCCTACCTGTCTTCCACAAGCTGTCAGACTATGCCGGCGCTCAGTATAGGCAGCCAGTCGAAACCGCGCGAGTGAAAAGTGTAACGTTCATCGCGTGTCAATTGGCCTTGCGCCGGTGTCAACCACTCACCATGCGCTTGAGTTCATACAGCTTGGTCAGGGCTTCCAGCGGGCTGAGGTTGTCAATCTCCAACTTCCGCAGCGCTTCCAGCGCCGGATGCGGCGGGTCATCGAACAGCCTTAGCTGGCCAGCCTGCTCACGCAGCCGCTGCCGGGGCGAGCGGGGGGGCGGCGGAGGCGCGGCTGGCAGTTTGAAATCGCTGCCCTGAGCCTCCAGATGTTCCAGCAGTTCGCGGGCGCGTTCGACCACCGGCCGCGGCATCCCGGCGAGCTGAGCCACGTGGACGCCGTAGCTGCGGTCAGCGCCGCCAGGGACGAGCCGGTGCAGGAAGACGATCTGATCGCCCTCTTCCGACACGGCCACGTTATAGTTGCGGGTGCGCGGCAGGATGTTCGGCAGCTCCGTCAATTCATGGTAATGGGTGGCGAACAGCGTGCGGCAGTTGAGGCGCGGATGGTTATGGATGTACTCCACTACGGCGCGGGCGATAGCCAGGCCGTCATAGGTGGAAGTGCCGCGCCCGACCTCATCCAGGATGAGCAGGCTGCGCCGGGTGCTGCCGGAGAGCAGCCGCGCCGTCTCG
The DNA here is from genome assembly GCA_937922795.1 of uncultured Anaerolineae bacterium. Taxonomy (GTDB): domain Bacteria; phylum Chloroflexota; class Anaerolineae; order Aggregatilineales; family Phototrophicaceae; genus CFX2. Next base: position 23,262 of record CALAJK010000104.1, on the reverse strand, counting down.
ATCATCTCGACCATGAAGGTGCTCTGGCCGGCGTGGATCTCGTCTTGGGCGCCGATGCGCGCGAAGATGCGATCGACCAAGCCGATAGTGGCCTCATCAGCCGGGACGAAGCTGCCGATCTGCGCCATCAAGGTGATGATGGCCACCTGCCGGATGTAAGTAGACTTGCCCGACATGTTCGGACCGGTGATCAGATGAATGCGCGACATGCTGTCGAAATGGGTGTCGTTGGGCACATAACGCGCGCCGCCGTCGAGCAGTTTCTCGACCACTGGGTGACGTCCCGCCTTGATGATGAGCAGGTCGTCTTCCGTGAGCGTCGGGCGCATGTACCCTTCGCGCACGGCGACATCCGCCAGCGACAGGAACACGTCCAAATGCGCCAGCGCCCTGGCGGTGCTCAACAGGCGCTGGGACTGCGCCGCGATGTGCCGGCACAGTTCCTCAAATAACCGGCGCTCCACCTTGAGGATCTCTTCTTCCGCGTTCAGCACCAGCGTCTCATATTCTTTGAGTTCCGGCGTGATGTAGCGCTCGGCGTTGACCAGCGTTTGCTTGCGGATGTAGTCCGGCGGCACTTTGTCCTGGTGAGCGTTGGTGATCTCTATGTAGTACCCGAACACCTTGTTGAAGCCGACCTTGATGCTGGCAATGCCGGTGCGGCGTCGTTCCTGCGATTCTAGGTTGGCAATCCACTCCCGCGCTTCGCGGGTCGCATCCAGGATGGCATCTAGCTCCTGCGCATAACCTGGACGGATCGCGCCGATGGCGGTCAGCGCCGCCGGCGGATCGTCGGTGATCGCCCGCGCGATCACGTCGGTGATGTCGGCGCAGGCGTCCATGCGCTCCGCCAGGGGGTGCAGCGGCGGCAGCGGCTCGATCAACGCCTGGATGCTAGGGATGATCTCCAGGCTGGCGCGCAGGCCGAGCAGATCGCGCGGGCCGGCGCGCCCGATCAACAGCCGATTCGTCAGGCGTTCAACATCGGCGATGCGCTTCAGGGCGTCGCGCAGTTCGATGCGCAGCGCTTCATCAGCGACCAGCGCTTCAACCGCGTCGAGACGCGCATTCAACCGGCCGATCTCCAGCAGCGGCTGGCTGATCCATGCGCGCAGCAGGCGCGCACCCATGGCGGTGGTGGTGCGGTCGAGGATGCCCAGCAAGCTGCCTTCGATCTTGCGGCTGCGGATGGTCTCCGTCAGTTCCAGATTACGGCGGGTGAACGGGTCAAGCACCATAAAGTTGGCGGTCGAATAGGCGCGCAGGCTGGCGATCTGGGCCAGATTATTACGCTGCGTGTCGCGCACATATTGGAGCACCGCGCCGGCTGCGCTGATCGCGTGCGGCATATCGCCCAGGCCGAAGCCGTCCAAAGTGCGCACCCGGAAGTGTGTCATCAGCGCCTGTTCAGCCGTTCCGCGCTCGAACCGCCAGTCGGGCACAGCGGTCAGATGGATTCCCTGCGGCAGGCTGACGCCGCGTTCGACCCAGGCCGCCGGCATGAGCAGTTCGCGCGGGCTTAAACGCGCCAGTTCTTCCAGCACCAGCACGGCCGCGTTTTCCCCCTCAAGCTGTGAGGCGGCGAACTCGCCAGTGGAGATGTCTACATAGGCCACACCGGCCCGCGTCCATTGGCCAGACGCCACATCGCCAACGGGCATAACGGCCATCAAATAGTTGGCGCGATCTTCGGCCAGCAGCTCCGGTTCGATGATCGTCCCAGGCGTGATGACGCGCGTCACCTCGCGGTCGACCAGACTGCGCCCGTCAGGCTCGCTCATCTGTTCGCAGACGGCGACATGGTATCCTTTTTCGATCAGGCGGGCGATGTAGCTGTCCAGCGCGTGGTAGGGCACGCCGGCCATCGGCACGCGCTCGGTCTTGCTCACCGGCCGGCTGGTCAGCACCAGATCCAATTCGCGGGCGGCGATTTCAGCGTCGTCGTCAAATGTTTCGTAGAAGTCGCCGAGGCGAAAAAATAGGATACAATCGGGATACTGTCGTTTAATATCCAAATACTGCTGGCGCAGCGGGGTTACACGCGACATGAACTGTCCTGCTAGTCGTTGGAAATGAAGCTCAGCGATGGTTTCATATATTCTAACAGTACGCTAGGGGCGCTTCAACCGGCATCACGGTCGCGCTAGAGCTGCCAAAGCGCTGCCCGTTGCATCGAAGGGTGAGAGATCGGTTCATGAGCGATGAAGTGATCATCGGCGTAGATCTCGGCGGCACTCGTGTGCGCGCCGCCCGCTTGAACAGACAACTAGATATCCTGTTTCGCGAGGAGACCACTTCAGAGGGGGCGGCGGGGTTCGAGGCGTCGCTTGAGCGCATCAAGCACCTGATCCGGCGCGTGATGCCCGCCGATCGGGATCAAGTGGCTGGGATCGGCGTCTCCGCGCCGGGGCCGCTGAACCCGCTCACCGGCGTGGTCGTCTCGCCGCCCAACCTGAAAGGCTGGCACAATGTGCCGCTGGCGGATATTCTGCGGCGTGAATTCGATGTGCCGGTGTACGTCGGCAACGATGCCAACGTGGCAGGGCTGGCGGAAACCGTGCGCGGCGCCGCCCGGGGCTGCCGGCACGTCATCTTCATCACCGTCAGCACCGGCGTCGGCAGCGGCATGATCATTGAGGGGAAGATGCTGTTAGGCAAGTCGGGTTTGGCCGCTGAAGCCGGTCATATGCCGCTGGTCGTCGATGGCCAGGTGTCATCGCTGGAGCAGCAGGCGTCTGGCCCGGCGCTGGCGCGAAAAGCGCGCGAGCGGCTTGAAGCTGGCGCTCAGTCGCTCATCAGAGATCTGGTCAATGGCGATCTGTCCTGCATTGAGGGCAAGACGGTCGGGCTGGCGGCTCAGCAGGGCGACCCGCTGGCGCTGGCGATCGTGCGCGAAGCGGGCAGAATGCTGGGCTTGGGGATGGTCAGCCTGCTGCACCTGTTCAACCCGGAGATCCTGGTGTTCGGCGGCGGCGTCAGCCAGCTCGGCAGCCTGCTGTTCGACCCGATGCGCGAGGCGATCTACGCGCACTGTATCGACCGCAGCTACTGGGAGAATCTGCGCATCGAACGGGCGGCATTGGGCGATAACGTCAGCATCGTCGGGGCGGCGGCGCTGGTCCCAACGCAGGGCGGGGTGCGCGATATCGCCGATGTGAGCGCGGTATTGGGCGGCGCGTGACGGCCGCGCCGCCGGCGTAGGTGTGTAAGAACTTCGACAAAAATCAGCCGCCACTATATAAATCACGCCAGCCTCATGTTACAATGCAGCCATGTTGATGCTGCCTGATTACCGCGTTCGCCAGCGGGATTTCTTGCTCGAAATCTCGCGCGCCATGACCGCGCAGCTGGATCTCAGCGAGGTGCTGCGGTTGGTATTGAACGCTTCGGTCGTCATGCTGGCCGGACAGGTAGGGTTGATCGCCCTGCGCGAGCCCGACGAGCAGTACCGCATCCGTGCCACACTGGGCATCGACAGCGACCGCCTGCCCAAGCTCAATCATCAACTGGATGAACTGCTGGCCGCCGGCAGCGATCACCCAGACTCTGAATTTCTCAACATCAAGCTGAGCCAGATGGCGGTATCGATTGACCGGCGTCTGCGTCAGTCGCTGTTTCTGCCGCTGGTGATCGCGGGCGAGCCGGTCGGCCTGCTGATCGTGTTCCGCGCCTTCTGGCTGGAAGCCACCGAGAATGACCTGCAGATTTTGCAGAGCTTCGCCGATCAGGCGGCGATTGCGGTGCACAATGCGCAGTTGTACACCCGCATCGACTACGAAAGACGCCGCCTGGCTGCCATCCTAGAGTACAGCGCCGACGGCGTGATGACGCTTGATCCGAACCTGGTCATCCAGGGGTTCAACCGCGCCCTGGAACGCATGACCGCCTGGCCGAGTCAGGACGCCATCGGCCGGACGCACGATGAGATCATCACCTGGAAGCGGTTAGAAAAAGGCGATCTGCGCAGCGCATTGGCGCACGGTTGGCCGTTTGAAGTGGGCGAGGACGCGGCTGCCGACATCCTGTATGTCGAAGGCGATCTGCTGCGCCGCGACGGGTTGACTCTCAGCGTTGGGATCACCTATGCGCCGCTGCTGGGGGCTGATGGCCGGCTGCTGAACATCATCGCTAACGTGCGCGACATCACCAATTTCCGCCAGGCGCAGGAGATGCAGAACGTCTTCATCTCGACCGTGTCGCACGAGCTGAAAACGCCGGTGGCGCTGATCAAAGGCTACGCGGGGACGCTGCGCCGCGACGATGCCTCGTGGGATCCGCAGGTCATTCGTGATGGTCTGCAAGTCATCGAGGAAGAGGCGGATCGTTTGACGGAATTGATCGAGAATCTGCTGGCCGCCAGCAAACTGCGGGCGGAGCGGATGGAGCTGGAGCTGGAGGATGTTCAGCTCGATCAGTTAGCGGCGGAGGTGCTGGAACGGTTCCGCACCCAGTCGGAGAAGCATCAGTTTGCGCTCAGCTTCCCGCCGGAGTTCCCAGTGGTGCGGGGCGATCGCGCCCGTCTGCGGCAGGTGCTGGATAACCTGGTGAGCAACGCCATCAAGTACTCGCCAGACGGTGGCCTGATCGAAATCGGCGGCACGACAGACGAAGGCGTGGTCAGCGTCTATGTGCGCGATCAGGGGGTTGGCATCCCGGAGCATGAGCAGGAGCGCATCTTCGAGCGCTTCTACCGGGTCAACGACTCGCTCAGCCGCCGGACGAAGGGCACCGGCCTGGGCCTGTATCTGGCCAAAACGATCATCGAAGCGCACGGCGGCCGCATCCGCGTGCGCAGCAAGCCGGGGCAGGGGGCAATGTTCTACTTTACCCTCCCGCTGCCGTAACTATCGCTTCGGGTGAAGACCACATACACAAACAGAGGAAAGCTTCATGGTCAAAGTCTTGCAGACAACCATCCAGTGCAGCCAGTGCCGCCAGCCTGTTCGCGCCCAATTCCTGAATGTGATTGATGCGCAGCAAAATCCGCAGGCAAAAATTGCACTGCTCTCCGGGCGCATCAATACCGTTGAGTGCCCGCACTGCGGCGCTGTCAATTCAATCCTCACGCCGCTAATTTATCACGATGGCGAAAAACAACTGCTGGTGGCTTACGTGCCGATGGAGCTGGGGCTGTCCAAGGACGCTCAGGAACGCGCCATCGGTGATCTGGTGCGGCAGTTGACGGCTGAGCTGCCGCAGGGCGCGTTCAAGGGCTACATGCTTCAGCCCCGGCAGGCGCTGACGATGCAGGGCCTGATCGATCAAGTGCTGCAGGCCGATGGGATCACGCTGGAGATGCTGGAAGCGCAGCGCGCGCGCGTGCGCCTGGTCGAGCGCTTCATTGAGGCGGATGACGAGCAGCTGCGAGCGCTGGCCGAGATGCACGACTCGCAGATTGATGCGCGGTTCTTCCAGACCATCGCCCTCCTGGTTCAGCGCATGCTCCAGGAAGGTAAGAAGGAGATGGCGCAGCACCTGGTCAATATTCAGAATAAACTGCTGAGCCTGACCACCTTTGGTCGGCAGTTAGCTGAGCGTACCCAGGCACAGGAAGCGCTGCTACAGCGGGTATCTGAGGATCTGCAAGCGTTGGGCGAAAACGCCCAGCGGGTTGATTTTCTGGAGCTGGCGCTGAAGTACGCTGACGATGATCGGGCGCTTCAGGCGCTGGTCGGCCTGGCCCGGCCGGCGTTCGACTATGGGTTTTTCCAGGAGATGCAGACGCGCATCGGGCAGGCCGCCGCTCAGGATCGTCCGCGCCTGGAAAACCTGCGCGAGCGGCTGTTGGAATTGACGTCAATGGTTGACCAGCAGGCGCAGATGGCGGTGCAAGACGCCGCCAATTTGCTTCAGGCGATCGTCAACAGCGACAACCCGGATGAGATAATCCAGTCCAGCCTTGATTTGATCGACGTGACCTTTATGCAGGTGCTGGCCGCCAATCTGCGCGAAGCAGAACGGCGGGGAGATGCGCGAGCGACGGCTCGCCTGCGTGACATCTACCAGCGGGTTTTGACGACGCTGCAGGCCAATATGCCGCCGGAAGTGCGTTTCATCAACGAAGTATTGGGGGCGCCGTCAGAGGATGAGGCGCACCAACTGGTCGAACAGCACATCGGCGAATTTGGCCGTGATCTGCTCGAGGTCATTGACGCCATTGAAGAGCAGGTGTCTCAGCAGCAAGATCCCGTGATGAACGATCGCCTGCGCTATCTACGCCAGCGCGCTGCCAGCATCTGATCAGGTCAATAGACGCTTCGTCTGCGGCTGGCCTACGCTTTAAAAAGCCGCCAAGCCAAACAGGGCGCAGTTTGGTAAAATGCCGCCTTTGCAGTAAAGTCCTGCTGCTGGACGCCCACGCGCGCCGCACAGGATGACGGTTACGGTGAAATCGAAGAGGTACGATCAATGCAACGAGTCTCACGTCCAATTTGGCAACTGAGCGGCCTGCTGTTAGCGCTGCTCCTGGTGGCTGTCCTGCTGTCGCTGAGCGCGCCCGTGCGGGTGATGGCACAGGCTGCGCCCACGCCCACCCCGACGGATCCCATCTGGCGCGCTTTTTCGGCGGTGCGAGATGCAATCCAAGAGCAGCGCGCGGTCGATCTGAAAATTGTGCGCTCCTATGAGTGGGAACAGGCCGAATTCATCGGCGGTATTGACAGCTGTGTCGACTTGGAAAATCCGGCCGATGCGCGCTCCATCTACTGGGGTTGGGTGTTCACCATCACCAGTATGCGGGGTGAGGTGTTTCAAGGGCGCGTGAGCTTCGATCTCAAAGCGGTTGCGGTATGCGATCGCCTGACGGTTGGGGAAGCGGCTGCGCCGCTAGCGGCGGGCGATCCTAATCTGCCGCCGCCGGTGGCCGGTTCAGCGGCGGTCGGCGGCTTTGAGTTAGGCGGCCATGTGCTGGACATGAACCTGAACACCTTCGGCTTGATGCGCCGCGCCGGCATGGTTTGGGTGAAGAAGCAGGTGGAGTACAAGCTCGGCGATGACCCTAGCAAAGTGGCTAATTACGTGAACGTGGCCAAAGCGAACGGGTTCAAGCTCCTGCTCGGCATCGTCGGCGATCAGGCTCAGATGGGGGACTTTGACAGCTATCTGAACAGCTACACCCAATTCCTGGCCGGGGTGGCCGGGCTGGGCGTGGACGCGATCGAAGTGTGGAATGAGCCGAACATCGACCGTGAATGGCCGCTAGGCCAGATCAACGGGGCGAATTACACCAAGATGCTGGCGGCAGCTTTCAACGCCATCAAGTCGCGCAATCCGGGCACGCTAGTCATCAGCGGCGCGCCAGCCCCAACCGGTTTCTTTGGGGCGGCTGGCTGCACGGCCAACGGCTGCAATGATGATGTCTTCATGCAGCAGATGGCGCAGGCCGGCGCCGCTCAGTACATGGACTGCGTAGGCCTGCACTACAATGAAGGCATCATCCCGCCGTCAGCAACTTCAGGCGACCCACGCGGCAACTATCCGACTTACTACTTCGGCTCGATGCTGAACCGAGGCTATGCGCCGTTCGGCGGCAAACCGGTGTGCTTTACCGAGCTGGGGTATCTGTCGCCGCAGGGGTTCAATACGCCGCTGCCCGCAACCTTCGCCTGGGCGCAGAACACGACCGTGGCTCAACATGCTGCCTGGCTGGCCGAGGCCGCCAGCATCTCCGCTCAGAGCGGCAAAGTGCGGCTGATCATCGTTTGGAACGTGGATTTCCCGTTCTACACGGCGGATGATCCGATGGGCGGGTATGCGCTCTTCCGGCCTGATGGCACTTGTCCAGCTTGCGATACGCTGGGCGCTGTGATGAAACGCTGATCCGGCAAACGCTCGGCTCATCGGGGCATTCTTTGCAGCGGGAGCGACGCTCTGGTGGCCGCTCCCGCTGGCATGTCAATCGCCGGGTATGCCGAGTATAGGGTCGGGCTGCGGCGTCAGCTTGTGGCGGCGCAGCCGCTCATCGTACTGCTGCAGCACCCGACGGCCATGATCGTTGAAGTGTCCTTTAATCTGGTGTTCGTCCAATTGAGCAGCGCTGCTCGCCCGCTGTATGTCAGGCATAAACCGTCGCAGTTTGCGGCGGCGTTCCCAGCCCTCTAACCAGTCGCCCAGCCTGCCGCTCAACATCCATTCTAGCAAGCGCTTCAGGGTTCTCCACACGCGTCCGGTTGGGCGTTCAGGCTCCATGTAAAAGACGCCGCTGGCGTTCGGCAGGTGAGCGCTCACCCACGCATTCTCGGCGCGCAGCCGCCAGTACAGATCATGTCCGTACAGCGGAACCATCTGCGCCACTTCATGCGCCACGAAAATATCTTGGCGCTGCTGGGTGAGCATGTTGGCTGCCAGCACATAGTTCGGGCAGATTTCAATGCCGCGTCGCCGCGCCAGCCGCACGAGCAGGATCGAGAACGCGCGCGCCAGCCACACCCGCCGCGGCAGCACGATCAGCAGATAATCGAGATCGTCCCGCTGCCCTGAAGGGTTGCGCACGGCCAGCGCGCCGGTGAGCGCGACCATGCGCACGAAAGGCAGCCGCGCCAGCCAGACGCCGTACTGCTGCGCGAGCGGCCACAACACCTGCGCCGCTCGTTCGCGCTCCAGCCGCCTGGCGATCAGCTCCAGCCGCCCCTGGGCGGTTACATAACCCGATTCGTAGTGCAGCAAGGCGCGCAGGCGCGCAGAGGAAATCAATATCTCCTCGATGGCGGCGGCGTCGGTAGGGCGGTCGTGGATGAGGAAGTGGTGAATTTCGGCTGGGGTGAGGGCGAAGCTGAACACGTCAGCGTAAAGAACGGTGCGTAAAACTGCCTCTTCAAGTCGGTGCTGCATGAGCCGGCGACCTCGTCAGACTCTAGCCGAAGTCGGCTGTCAGTTCCAACGCCAAACCCAGGTATCGGTGAAGCGACAAGCTGTATTGATCGGTTCGAAATTGACGACTGCCGTGCCTACCGCGCCCTCCTCTGGCGGGATAGCCAGCGCGCCGCGGTAGATGCCATCGAGGTAGTAGAGCAGTCGGTCATCGCGCGCGATGACCAGCAGGTGATGCCGATCGCCGCTGAGCGACACGTCCTCGGCGAAAAGGCCGGGGATGAACGCCTCGCCGCGGCGAGGCGACAATCCCAGTCCGCCGCGCTGATCAGCATAGGCTAGGATGTAGCGCGTATCATCAGCCGCCCGCAGCACCAGCCCGCAGCCGGTCATGCCGGGCGCTGCTGGCCGCCATACGAAGGATGTGCCGATGGCAAAAGTGCGAAATGTGACCCCTCGGCCAAGCATCAGCCGCTCGACGCCTGGCCGGGAAGATTCGATGAAGCTCTCAGCCACGTTGAGCATAAGCTCCCCGCCCGCTGGGATCAACTGACGCCGCTGAAGTTCCTGCGCCATCTTGTTCGGCGTATCGACCAGCAGCTTGTCCGGGATGATGGGTTGCCCCTGTAGGAGCAGGGGACGGGTCACGATCAAGTCGTCGTACTGCACGACGATGCGACTGTTGAGCACCGCCCCCGTTTGCGCGGCCAAACCCAGCGTGCCGGTCTCCGTCAAGCTGGAGTCGGTGACCCGCCCGACGAGCTGGCTGTTGTAGAACAATTCCAGACTGCCATCGCTCACGAGCATGGCCAGGGTGAAAGCGGCGTTTCGCGCTAAGATGGCGGGGTGGGGCGTCCAGTCGCGCAGGATGCTCATACCGCTGGCCGTATGCAGCGTCAGCCGCCATTCGCCGCGCTGGTTGATAGCGTATAGGTAGAAGCGTCCTGCGCCGCGCTGGCGGGCGGTCATGCCGACCGTCCAGACGTCAAGTGGGCTGATAACCTGGACGTCAACTTGGGCATAGTATGGGGTTTGCAGTTGGGTGTTGGGTTTGAAAGCGACGCCAGTCTGCTGCGGCCCCGTCAGGGTCAACTGCAGCCGACCCTCTTGCGGCTCAAGCGTCAAGGCGTCGGTTGCAGACGTCCAGTTCACCTCGCCGTTGAAGTTCTCCGCTAGGCTGACCTGGCTGTAGCCCGGCAGCAGCGTGACTGTGTATTCCCCGCCTGAGTTTCCGAAGCCTGAGACGGTCAGCGTGTAGGTGTCTGTGCGCGGCAGGGTGATCGCTTCGAGCAGCGCATCCCGCGTGTTGGGGTAATCATAGTCGTCATTGGCGATGATGACGGCGCCGCTGCTGCTGGACAGCGTGAGGCGTGGATCGAAATCGCCAGAGATGGCCTGCGCCAATATGGAGACCAGCGTGCCATCGGCCGCCGACAGCGTGTACGACTGCGAGCCGCCGGCGGAGATCCGGCCGCTGACTGGAGTTAGCCAGGCGATCGGGGTGCTGGATTGAGCATGAACTTGAGCGATGCTCAGGGTCAGGGCGAATGAGCATAATAAGATGAAGAGACGGTATGTCATCGGTTCAAAGGCATCCACTGAGGGAACTGTTCTTGCAGTTGGGTGATGAACCGTTGAAAATCCTGCGGCGTCATCTCCGCCCCTTCGGCCCAGCGATGACTTTCAGCCAGGCGCAGGCGGCGTTGTTCCCCGGCCACGCGCAGCGATTCCTGGCGAACCTCTCCCTTGCGCCCGGGTTTCGCAGCGATGAGCGTCACAAAGCGCGCCAGCGAGGCGAGCGATTGGGTTTGCTCCGGCGACGCCAGCGTATACACGGGCAGGTAGGAATCGTCCTGCTCTAGGGCGCAGGCGACCACAAACCACCCTGCCGGCACTCGATTGCGGCGCTGCCGGATTTTGAAGTTCCACAGCAGAATGCTGAAAGGCTCGCGCGTGTTGATCGATCGCTGAATGGTCTGATGCCGGACGATGCGAATAGCCTCTTGGTCGAACTCAACCGTCCGGCCGCTTGGCCAGCGGCGCTTCAGGAACGGCTCGATGACGAAATAGGACAGCGCTGCGGCGGCTGCAAAGCCGGCGATCAACGCCAGGATGTTCAAGCCGACGCTGGGGATGAGCGCATTGAACACGGCGAAGCAGATGACCAGCAGCGCCAGAAAGGTCAGCAGCAGCGTGGCGCGCAGCGCGCCGTGTTCAGGATCAACCGGAATGATTAGGGTTTGGTTTGACGAGTGGGTTTCCATACGTGCGCAGTTATGCAGCCCGTTTCTCAGCGAAGAAGATGACCTGCGATGCCTGTGAGACTCCGGGTTCATACGGGTTGAGGTCAGGTTGGACGAGATGATTGACGGTGAAGCCGCATCGCTGCAGCAGCGACGCGACGGCTTGCACCGGGAAAGCGCGCAGGATCCGCCGCGCTTCCAGCCGCTGCCAGCCCTCATCGCGGCGGTGAAAGATCAGGTAATGCGCGGTGTACATCTGGCGTTCATAGTCGTACTGATTGCGCAGCATGGCGGTCAGCCGGTCTGGGGCGTCATGCAGCAGGTAATCGCCGCGACTGCCTTCTTCGGCCAGGCCCTGCACGGTGAACAGATCGAAAATGAACAGCTTGCCGGCTTCGAGCAGGCGCTGGACCAGGGTGAAGACGGTCTCCAGATCGCGCAGGCTGTTGAGCTCGTTCAGGACGTTCAGCGCCAGCGCCATATCCACTGTGCCGGCTTGTACCGCCATCTCACGGATGTCCTGCTGGAGCCAGCGCACATTGACGCCGATATTTTCCAGTTTCTTCTGCGCGACGGCCAGCATCTCTGGGGAGCTGTCAATGCCGGTGATGGTGTACGGATACTGTGACAGATATTCGATGCTAGCGCCCGTGCCACAACCCAGATCGAACACCCGCCGGCCTAACCAGTCATGATGTTGAGCAAAGTCCATCACCAGGGGCGTCATGCGCTTCGAGAACGCGGACAAGCCAATGTCATCATAAACCTGAGCCAGGATGGCGTAATCGCCGGCCACGCTTCTACCTCACCGTAATAAAAGCTGGGAAGTTAGAGAACAAAGGTAGCACAAAGTCCGCTAATCGGCTACTCAGCCGTGCGGCGGCGAGTGAGTGTGCAGATCAAATGCGCGAAGATGTCGGCATGCGGTAACCCTGGCCCGGCACCGTGACGATATAGGTCGGGTGGCGGGGGTTCTGTTCGATCTTCTGCCGCAGCCGTGAGATGTTCACCCGCAGCACCGAGTAATCGCCGACATACTGGTCGCCCCAAACTGCCTGCAACAGTTCATCGTGAGTGACGACCTGTCCCGCTTTGCGCATGATAGTCACTAATAGACCATATTCTATCGGCGTCAGATGGCGGCGTTGGCCGCGGATGAACGCCTGCCGCCGGGCAATATCTAGTTCGAGCTGGCGCACAACTAGGCGCGTTTCGGGCTGCGGCGTCCAATCAATGCGGCGCAGCAGCGCCGCCACTCGCGCCAGCAGTTCTTCAGCTGAAAAGGGTTTCGAGACGTAGTCGTCAGCGCCAGCTTCCAGCGCGTTCACTTTATCCCGGTCGCGGCCATGCCCGCTGAGGATGATCAGCGGCAGCAGCGACTGGGAGCGCAATTGTTTGAGGACTTCCATCCCGTTAATGTCTGGCAGGTTGAGGTCAAGCAGCACCAGATCAGGCGATGAAGCAGCGATTTCATTCAGCGCGTCTTGACCCCGATCAACCGCGGTCGTCTTGTAACCGGCGTTATTCAGCAGGGTAGTCACGACTTCCGCCGTGTCTTCGTCGTCCTCGACGATCAGGATTTGCCTGGTTGACTCGCGCGTCATAACCGTATCCGGCTTCACCTTGAAACTGTAGACTAACGGGTTAAAAACGGTTTATAAACTGATATACCTAATCATAGCGTGGTTCTGCTCATCGGGCAACTTCTAGCAAAATGCAGATGCCTGCCGGGCAGTTGTGAGCGCGGCAAGCCCGAGGACTGACGCCGGCACAGAAACAGGCGGCGCTGCCGCCGCCTGTTCAGATAGTTGTGAATGATATGGGCGCACTAGGACTCGAACCTAGAACATCAGTCTTGTAAGGACTGCGCTCTGCCAATTGAGCTATGCACCCTCAGCCTTTCTTCCCTTACTCTACCTGAACCGCGCCGGATTATCAATACCCGCTGCCTGGACTACAATTTGGGCGGCGTCACCCCGCGCTGGCCCTGATACTTGCCCAGCTTGTCAGCGTAGGAGGTTTCACACTCTTCGTCGGCTTCGAAGAAGAGGACCTGGGCGATCCCTTCGTTGGCATAGATTTTGGCGGGCAGGGGGGTGGTGTTGCTGATCTCTAGCGTCACAAAACCTTCCCAGGATGGCTCGAACGGGGTGACATTGACGATGAGGCCGCACCGCGCGTAGGTGCTTTTGCCCAAGCAGATCGTCAGGACAGTGCGCGGGATGCGGAAGTATTCGACTGACCGCGCCAGCGCGAAGGAATTGGGCGGGATGATGCACACCTCGGCTTTGATGTCGACGAAGGAGCTGGGCGAAAAGTTCTTGGGGTCAACAATCGCCGAATAGACGTTGGTGAACACCTTGAACTCGTCAGCCACGCGCATGTCGTAGCCATAGGACGAGACGCCATAGCTGATGACGCCCTGGCGCACCTGGCCATCTACGAACGGCTCGATCATGCCATGTTCGAGCGCCATTTTGCGGATCCACCGGTCAGGTTTAAGTCCCATGTCTCTCCCGCCTGTTTCATGGGGTTCGGATACGAGTCACATGCGTTCGGGCGCGCTCATGCCCATGAGCGTGAGCACCCGTCGGAAGACGATCTGCGCGGCGCGATAGAAGCGCAAGCGGGCTTTGGCGACTTCGGTGGGGACATCGGAGTGCAGGGCGCGCACGCTGTCGTAGATGGGATGGAACAGCGTGGCCAGCTCCAAGGCGTAGAAGGCCACGCGATGCGCCTCCAACTGGGTGGCCGCCAGTTCGATCACTTCGCCTAGTTCAAGCGCCTTGCGGATGAAGCGCAGTTCGGCCTCCCCCAGCAGCGCTAGGTCCGCCCCCGCGTCGCTCAGGCCGCGGGCGGTAGCCTCACGCAGGATGCCGGCGCAGCGCACATGGGCGTTCTGGATGTAATATACCGGGTTGTCGTTGCTCTGCTTGACGGCCAGATCGAGATCGAAGTCGAGATGGGAGTTCGGGCTGCGCGCCAGCAGCATGTAGCGCACGACGTCCGGGCTGGTCTGGTCGACCAGATCGTCTAAAGTATCGTAGATGCCGCGCCGGGTGCTCATGCGCACCTCTTTGCCCCCGCGAATGGCGCGCACCATCTGGACGATGATGACGTTGATCTTGGATGCGTCCAGACCGAGCGCCTGAATGCCGTATTTGACCACCTTGTGCTGCGTGCCGTGGTCGGCCCCCAAGACGTTCACCAGCAGGTCAAAGCCGCGTTCCAGCTTATTGACGTGATAGGCGATGTCCGGCAGGGTGTACGTGGGGGTGCCGTCGCTTTTGACCATCACCCGGTCTTTTTCGTCCCCCAGCGCGGTGCTGCGAAACCACACGGCTTCGCCTTTACCGCCCATGTCCTGGCGCTCCTCTTCGCTGGCGCCTTCGGGGAGCTGCGCCCGGTAGAGGTAACCGCGGGCCTGCAAATCGTCCAGCGTTTTCCAGACCGCGCCGCTGTCATACAGCGTGTTTTCGTTGAAGAAGACGTCGTGCCGGATGTTCACCCGCGCCAGCGATTCGCGAATCCATTCGAACATGCGCCGTTCGGCGTAAGCCTTGAAGGGCTGCCAGTCCGCGTCGACCAGGGACTCGCCTTGTTCCTTCACCAGGTCGTGGGCGAAGTCGATCAGGTAATCGCCCCGGTAGAAAGTGAGGTCGTCCGGGTCAGGGATAGTGACCGGCTGCCCCAGCGCTTCTAGGTAGCGCAGCCGCAGGCTGTTGCCCAGGTTGATCATCTGCGCGCCAGCGTTGTTGAAGTAATACTCGCGCTCAACCGTGTAGCCCGCCGCCTCTAAGACGCGGGCGGTGGCGTCTCCCACCACGGCGCCGCGGCTGCGGCCAACGGTCAGCGGGCCGCTGGGGTTGGCGCTCACAAATTCGACCTGTGCGCGTCGGCCGGCGCCGAGATCAAGCTGGAAGAGGCGGTCGCCCTGGGCGATGATGGTCTCAACCTGGCTGCGCAGCCAGCTTTCGCTCAGGCGGAAGTTGATGAAACCGGGTTTGATGACTTCAACCGCACCGATGAAATCGGCGGCGGGGAGATGTTTGTAGATGGCCGTGGCGATGTCGAATGGGTTCATGCCCGCCGCTTTGGCGAGCTGCAAGGCGACCGCAGCGGCGTAGTCGCCCTGATCGCTGCGCTTGGGCGGCCGGATTTCGATGACGGGCACATCAAACAGCGGCAGGTCGCCGGCGGCCTGGGCGGCGCGGATCGCCTGTTCGACCAGCCGGGCGTGGGCGTGGGGCAGCGGTTTCAAATCGGTCTATCCTGATGGATGATGCAATCGGATGACAGCAACAGCGCAGGATCGCCGGCGCGTATACCCTGCGGCGGGCGCATTCTAGCAGATTCGCGGCGTATGAGCTAGGCTGCAAGTTGTTTTACAGCGGCTGCATATCACGCCAGTTGCAGCCCACCTGCGCGTTGGCGCGCAGCGGCGCATCGAGCTGGCAGGCGGCTTCCATCAGCCGCACGACCAGGTCGCGCGTCTCCATCAGTTCAGCTTCAGGGACTTCCAGCACCAGCTCATCGTGCACCTGTAAGATGATGCGACCGGCCAGGCCGGCGCGGCTTAAACCCTCATGCACATCAATCATGGCGCGTTTCATGATATCGGCCGCCGTGCCCTGGATGGGCATATTGATCGCCATGCGCTCTTCAGCCTGAATGGCCTGGCGGTTGGCGATCTGGCCGCCGGAGAGCGTGGGGAAGACGCGGCGCCGGCCAAACAGAGTGGTCAGCCCTTCCGGGCTGCGCGCCCGTCGTTTGGTCTCTTCCAAGTAGCGCAGGACGCCGGGCATGCGTTCGAAGTACGTCTGGATGAAGCGTTCGGCTTCGGCGTAAGTCAGGCTGCTTTCGCGGGCCAGCCGGTGCGCGCCCATGCCGTAGATCAGGCCGAAGTTGACGCGCTTGGCGAAATTGCGCTGCTCCTTCGTCACCTCGTCGACGGGGATGTCGTATACGGCGGCGGCGGTAGCGGCGTGAATATCCTGCCCCTGGTGGAAGGCTTCTAATAACGTGGCGTCCTGGCTGAAGTGCGCCAGGATGCGCAGCTCGATCTGGCTGTAGTCCACTGACAGCAGGCGTGAGCCCTCAGGCGCGATGAACGCCCGCCGCACTTTGCGCCCCTCATCGGTGCGGATGGGGATGTTCTGCAGGTTAGGGTTGCTGCTGCTCAGCCGTCCGGTGCTGGTGCCCGCTTGGTTGTAGCTGGTGTGCAGACGCCCCGTATGGGGATTGATGAGGGCGGGCAGGGCATCCACATACGTGCCCTTCAGTTTGCCGATCTCCCGGTACTCCAGGATGAGTTCGATGATCGGGTGCTGGCCGCGCAGGCTGTCGAGCACATCGGCGGCGGTGGAGTGGCCGTGCGTCGTCTTGCGCCCGCCCTCCGGTTTCAAGCCCAACTTGCCAAACAGCACATCATTCAACTGCTTGGGGCTGTTGATATTGAATGAGCCGTAGCCGCCGGTCAGGTTGTAGATCTCGGCCTCCAGCGCCTGCAGCCGCGCGGCCAGCTCGACGCTCAACTCGGCCAGGTAATGGCGGTCGAGCGCCACGCCGGTCTGCTCGATGGCGGCGATCACCCGCACCAGGGGCATTTCAAGCTGGCTGAACAGTTCGAGCATGCCGGCGGCCTCCAAGCGGGGACGCAGATGTTCGACGAGCCGAAAAGTGACGGCGGCGTCAGCGGCGGCGTAAGGCGCGACCTGTTCCACCGGCACGGCATCCATCGTGATTTGCTTCTTGCCCCTGCCGATGAGCTCGGTGATCTCCGTCATGTGGACGCGCAGCTCCTGGCGGGCGAGGTTCTTCAAGCCCAGAAATTTGCTCTCCGGATTACGCAGCCACTCGGCGATCATGGTGTCGAAGGTGATCGGCTGCACGTCAACGCCGTAGCGCTGCATCATGACCAGGTCATAAGTGGCGTTGTGGGCGTACTTGGGGATGCCCGGATGAGTCAGCGGGCCGCGCAGCGCTTCCAGCACAGCGCTCAGGGACATCTGGGCGCCGTCTCGGTGTCCCACTGGCAGGTAGTAGCCCGTTTCGCCATCCACCGCCACCGAAATGCCCACCAGTTCGGCGGTCATCTGGTCGGTGCCGGTCGTCTCTGTGTCCCAGGCGATGGCCGACGCCTGATTGAGCATCTCGATGAGCGCCTGTAAGGCGGCCGCATCGCGCACGATGACGGTGCGCACGATCGGTTCATCGATGACCGGCGCAGGTTCTTCGACCAAATTGAACAGCGAAAGCTGCTGGTTCAGCCGGGGCAGGCGGTCTCGAAGCTGGCGAAACTCCAGTTCGCCGAACAGGATGTCCACCTGCTGGACGTCGAAGTCGTGCGCTACGCAAGCCGATAAGTCCAGATTGACCGGCACATCTCGGCGGATGGTTGCCAGTTGTTTGCTCAGAAAGGCGGAGGCACGCCCTTCGAGCAGCTTCTGGCGGTTAGCTCCCTTGATCTCATCCAGATGCGCGTAGACGCCTTCGAGGGTGTGATAAGTTTGCAAGAGCTGCATCGCCGTCTTCTCGCCGATGCCGCGCACGCCGGGGATGTTGTCAGAAGCGTCGCCCATCAGCGCCTTCAGGTCGATGAGCTGCTGCGGTTCCAGGCCAAACTCCTGGCGGAAGCGGTCAACATCGTAGATCACGTCAGGCTCGCCGCGCCGCGGCGTCTGCACCGTCACGCCTGGGGCGAGGAGCTGCAGCAGGTCACGGTCGCCAGTGATGATGCGCACGTCAACACCCTGGGCGATGGCCTGCGGCACAATCGAGCCGATCACATCGTCGGCCTCATAGCCGTCCAGCGCCAGCACCGGGATGTTGAACGCCTGTACTAGCTGGTAGATGCGATCAAGCTGAAGCCGTAGATCATCGGGCATCTTCTCGCGTGTGCCCTTATACGCCTCATACAGGTGCTCGCGACCGCTCAATCCCCGGTCGAAACTCACCGCCAGATACTGCGGCTTGTCTTTTTGCAAAATGTCAAGCAGGGTGCGCGCAAACCCGAAGGTGGCATTCGTCGGCTCGCCCGCGCTGGTCGTGAAGCCCTTTGGCTGGAGAGCAAAAAACTGGCGATAAGCCACAGCGTGGCCGTCCACCACAAAGAAAAGAGGGCGTGAAGCCATAAGCGCACCTTCAAGCGTTAGCCAGATGTGAACATTTGGGCGAAATTATAGCAGCGCCGGACGGCGAAAGCACCCGGCAGCTGCCCGCGCGCGTTAGGGCTCCCTACAGCATGCGCTGGAAATTGATAAAATCCTGGATTTCTTCAGGTTGAAGTTCGCGTCCGGGCGTGAGGACCAGATAGCTGTCGGCCCACATGAGATCAGGCGTCAAATCCAGGTTCTGGGCATGGATGATGTCGGCCGAGCGCCGTTTGAGATCGCGTATGAGTTCGTGAGGGGGCGTGCTGCCGGGGACATCCGCCAGCAGATAGATGTATTCGTCGCTGATATCCAGCCGGTGGATGCCCCAGCGTTTCTCAGTGAGCTGCGTGGTCATGCCTGAAATGAGCGCCGGCCGCATGCGTTCGTCCAGGCGCTGCCGAGGGTCGCGCACAGCCCAGACGAACGCGTAGGGGATGACGCTGACCGTTTCTAGCTCATCGGCGGCGGGCGACACCACGGCCAGCGCCGATTCATCAGCGTCAGTCCTGGCCGTTTCGGTCGCCATCTCGGGGATGGTCTGCAGCGCCTGCGCCAGCCGCTGGGCCTGTTTGCGAATGACCCGCAGCGGCGTCGTGCTGGCGAAGATCATGGACAGCGTCAGGCTGCCATCGGTTTGGATCGAATACAGCATGTACTCTTTGCCGCCGCTCGGCAGCGTGACAAAGCGGAAGCGCGCGCCGCCTGAGCCCGCCTGCCAATCATCGGCGATCATCTCGCGGATGCCCTGGATGTCCTCAGGCGCCAGGTCGCCGGCGAACGCGATGATCTCGTCATCGCGTGTGAGCACGGTTCCCTCGGCGCTGGATTCGAGAGACGCTTGCGTCAGGTTGAGCGCTAACTGCGCCAGATAGGCGTTATGGTCTTCGGCGTGTCCGGCCGCTTCCATGTCGGCTGCGCCTTCGGCAATGGCAGCTTCAGCCGGTGGGGTTTCTGGCCAGGCTTCCTGCTCATAGACGGCCTCGGTTTCAGCCGGCTCGTCCCAACTGTCCTGGATGACATCCGGTTCAGCAGGGGGGGCGACATCTGCCAACGCGTCCAGACCGGACAAGAACTCTAGCCCGGCAGGTTCGGTTTCAAAAGGCATCTCCTCGGTGAAGAGAGAGGCGGGTTCGTCCGGGGTAACTTCCCGTGTGTCCTGTTCGTGCCAGGTGGGTTCAGGCGAAATGTCGGGCAGCCAATCCGCCGGGACGGCCGGTTGAAGTTCAAAAGGCGTTTCAGGCAGGGCTGCTTCAGGCAGCGCCTGCTCCTCCGGCCAAGCCGGGGGTTCAGGCTCAGGGATTTCAGGAAATTCCGGCAGTAAGGCGGCGGGCGCCTCTACCAGGTTCTCCAGCCAGCTCACCGATGCAGGGGATGTCTCGGTGATTTCTAGCTCATCATCAGGCGGCGCGACTTCCAGCACGTCGGCGAACAACGACTGCAAATCCGGAAGCCCCGGTGCGGTCTCGTCGCCGGTTTCGAGTGCGCCCGCCGGCGCAGCCGCCTCGTCGTAAGTGTCGCGCAGGGTATCGACATCCGACGCCAGCGCACCCTGGACCTGCTCCTGGACGGCCGATGAAGGCTGAGTCGTCAGGTCGCCGGCCTCCGGCGGCGTCTCCAGTTCGGGCAAGGTCGGCGGGATCATCACGCCGGTGGTGAACTGTTCGGGCAGGAACTCCGGCTCCATCACGCCGGTCTCGGACAAGGCACGGAAGGCTTCGGTGTCCATACCCCAGGACGGGAGAGGGTGAATGCGCAGCCGGTGCATCGCCAGGCGCGTCTCAATATCCTGGATGAGCTGGTCAACGGTGGCCGGTAAGCCGGTTGGCGGCGGCTCCAGCGCTGCCCGCAGGACCACCTGAGCGACCGATTCGCTGCCGGATTCATCCTCCGGCAGGTAATCAAAGTCATAGCGCGGCGCTTTGGGCTCGGCTGGCCGGCGGCGCGGCGGCCTCGACGGAGGGGGTTCTTCCGGCAGGGTTGGCGGCGCGAAGAAATCCGCCATGACGCTGGCCGGCGGCTCTTCTGCGCTTGTGATTTCTTCGACTTCTTCGCCGCGCAGCAGCGACAGCACGTTGCGGAAGCTGCGATCGCTGATGCCCACCATCAGATCGCCGATGGTGCCGCTTTCCTCCAGCGTGGGCATGGGCGGCTCTTCCTCCGCCAGCTTCTGAAACGTCTCCCGCGATTCTGGGCGGGGCGGGGCCTCAGGTTGGCTCAGCGGCCCGGTCTTGACCTTCTCGATCTCGCTGAGCAAAGACGCCATGCCCGTCGTCAGGATGAAATCGAGCATCTGCTGCTGGCGGTCGGGCAGGGGAGTGTGGGCGTCGCTGCCGCGCATAGAGGCGACCAGGTCTTCGAAATCCGCTCGGTCGCTGCGGGGCTTTTCCTCGCGAACGGCATCCTCAGGATCAATGGCGCTGAGAATGTCGTCAAAGCCAGATCCGGTCAGCGATCGGTCAGTGGTGGCCAGGTACTGGCGCATGGCTTCCGAGTCGTCCAGCGGCACCGCCGGCGTGTCCTGGTCGTCAATTTCCGCATCGAAATCGAAGCTCTGAAGCACGCTCGCCAAGGGCGAGAATTCAGGCAAATTTGGCGGTAGGGCTGGTTCCTCGAAATCTTCCTCATCGAAGATGCGCGTCTGCGCCGGGCGCCAGGGCGTCTGAGGCAGAGAAAAGTCCTCGTCTTCGTCAAAGATGCGCGTCTGCGCTGGGTGCCGAGGCGTCTGAGGCGGGGAGGAATCCTCTGCTTCGTCGAAGAGGCGCGTCTGCCCGGAAGGCGGTTGGTCGCCCGGCAGCTGCGTGCCTGGCCCGAACATTTCTTCTTCGGGCAGTTGATCGGCATCCAAGATGCGCGTGCCCAGTTCTACGGGCGGGGATGGCAGATCGAGCTGCTCTTCGCCAAACAAACGCGTCTGCGCCGGCTCGCTGCCCAACGAGAAATCATCAACTGGCGCTGGGAGATCGTCATCGGCGTCGCGCTGTTTTTCCTGTAGATCACCGGTCGGGGTGCGGCCTAGGGTGCGCATTGGTCCGATCGCCAGCGGCTCGGCTTCGTCTCCCGACGGGCGCGTCTGCGCCGGCTCTGGCGGCGGCGCCGGACGTCGCCGCTCCCTGGGCGGCGGCGGAGGGATGGGCTGCTCCAGCGCCTGGCGGATCACCGGGATGAGATCGCGCGCTGTGAACGGCGCATCGACAATCCCCTGGATGCGCAGCCGCTGCGTCACCGCTTCGGCATTCGGCGGGCGCGGCGTGATGATGATCGCCAGATCAGGCTGGGTCTGGCGGAGCTGCTGCACGACCTGATCGCCGGCGGCGTTAGGCTCGTAATCCACGACGGCGATGTCCTGTGGATGATCGCGTAGATACTCCAGCGCAGCTTTGGGCGCGGTGAAGGGGTGCACGTCGTAGGCGCCGGTCTGTTCCAGCGCCTGCTTGATGGTCACCGCGACCACCAGCTTACGATTGATCATCAAGACTCGCGTTGCCATACGCGCATTCTATAATCGCCGCCCGCGCGGGGCAAATGCTCAGGTTGGAGAATGGTTTACGGCCCGGTCACCGTGATGGGGATCGTGCCATTATTGTTGACTTTGCTGACCTCGGTCACCTGGTTGTCGCTGTCGGGTATGACCTGGAGGGTGTAGCTGCCCGCGGCGGTGAAGGTCACATTGATGGTCAAGATGATACTTTCGCCGGCGTTCAGGTTGGAGACTACGCCCAGATCGGCGGGCGCGCCGCCGGGCAGGATGGCACGGTTCTTGAATGCGCCGGTGGGGCTGCCGCCCAAATTGCTGATCGTGGCGGCGTAGGTGCGCGTCACTTCGGTCGCGCCGGGCGGGATAGTCACCGCCGTCTCGCCGGTGATAGCGGTGACGACCAGATCGGGCAGTCCCGGCGTGACGGTCGGAGCGCGCGTGGCGGTCGGCGGCGGCGTCCAGGTAGGGGGCAGCGTGGGCGTCGTGACCGTGGGCGTGGCCACGTTGATGACCGGCACGCTGAAACAGTTGCCGTACAGGCCGACATAAGCCTCGCTGGGGTTGTTGGGGTTCTGCGCGCTGACCCAACCGACTAATGTGCCAAACCGAACCTGGAGCCACTGGTTGTTGGCGATGCGCCCAACTACCGGCGCCGCCGTGCCGGCCGGCAGCGTGCTCAACCGGTCAAAGCTGGTGGCCGGACCAGTGCGCAGGTTCAGCGCCACGCGGGTCAAGATGCGGCAGGTCGGGTCGTTGGGGTCAATCACCGGGATGTTGGGCTGCTGAGGAACCGTCGCGGTGACCTGAGCCTGGGTGTTGCGCACGTTCACCTGGACGACGGCCGGGTCGCTAGCGATGGCGCCGCGGTAGGCGATCAGTTCCAGCGACACAGTGCCTTCGGCCCGGGGGGTGTAATCCAGCAAAACGTCAAAATTGGTCTGGCCGGAAGGCGACTCGGATGATACCGTCTTGACGATCTGCTTGTTGGCGAGCAGTTGGACGCGCGTCACACCGACCGAGTCGCGGGCGTTGGCGGTGACGAAAATCTCTTTGCCCACGACGAACTCATCCCCATTTTGGGGCGCGTTGATGGTGACCACTGGCTTGGCGCTGGGCGGCAGCGTAGGCAGTTGGGACTCGACCGTTGGCGGCTGTGTGGTCAAATTGCAGGCGCTCAGCAGCAGAACGCTGATCGTCAGGATGTGTCGAAACCAACGCATAGGATTCACCCCAGTCGGCGGCACGTGCAGGGTAGCGCTTTCATTCTTTATTTTAACATCGGCCTATTTGGGGGGCAATGCGCGCTCACTGCGCGGTTGGCTGACGGGTGGTCGGCGCTTTACGAGCGCAAAAACCCCGGCCATCAGCCGGGGCGCACGCACAAATAAGCAGCCTTGAAGCGACAGACAGTTTTCGCCAACCGCCGGCCTATTCAATCGGTTCCTTGTAGATGACGTAGCGGCCCATGTCGTCGCCCTTGCCGATGCAGGTGGACAAGTCCACCTTGAACTCGCGCCCGCCCGACACCCAGCGCAGCCCCTCCTGCAGCAGCCCCTGCCCGACGAAGCACACCGCCCGGTCA
>CALAJK010000103.1 GCA_937922795.1 uncultured Anaerolineae bacterium | reverse complement strand
GGTCGGTCGCGGTGGGCGTGGCCGTGGGCGTCTCAGTCGCCGTCGGCGTATCGGTAGGCGTAGCCGTCGGCGTATCGGTAGGCGTAGCCGTCGGTTGGTCGGTCGCCGTCGGGGTGTCGGTCGGCGTGACCGTGGGCGGCGGCGTATCCGTGGGTGTGGCGGTGGGCGTCTCGCTAGGCGTCGGCGTGGCCGTCGGCTGGTCGGTCGCCGTCGGCGTTGGCGTCGGCGTGGCGGAGGGCGTGAAAGTCGCCGTTGGCGAGGGCGACGGCGTCGCCGTTGGGCTGGGTGTGAAGGTGGGGGTGGCGGAGGGCGTGAAGGTAGCGCTGGGCGTGGCGGTGACGACCAGCACGATGATCGTAGGGATAGTGGTGGCCGTGGCCGGCGGCGTGGCGGTCGGCGTGCGCGTCGGGGCGAGCGTGGGCGTCACCTGCGGCACCGACAGGTTGCAGCCGGCCAGCAGCGCGGCCAGCACCAGAAGCACGCTTCGCCAGAACGTCACCTTACGCCTCGCCGTGAGAACCGTTTCTATCCTGATTATATGCGGCGCGCGCCGCCGCCGCATCCCGCGGCTGGCCTACGCGCACAGGGCGGCATCCCCACCACCGAAATGATGATCTGCCGGCGGCCGGGGGAATGAGCCGGGCGGCGCGGCGCTGTGTTACAATCGGCGCCAGCGTCGGCTGACCCGTTTGAGGCATAACCCACGATGAAACCGCCTGACATCCCCTTGGAGAAGCTCGAAGCCCTGCCGATGGTCTACCGTCTCACCGTGCCCGAACACTACCGCGACGCCATGGGCCACATGAACATGCGCTGGTATCTGGCGGTGTACGATGAGGCCGGCCTCCCGCTGTACGAGCGTTTCGGCCTGACGCTGGAATACTACGCGGCGCACGGGGCCGGCGGCTTCGACCTGGAGCATCACATCCACTATCTGAACGAGGTGCACATCGGCGACGCGCTGGCGGTACGCGCCCGGCTGGTGGGGCGCAGCGCCAAGCGGCTGCACTATCTGCTGTTCATGGTCAACGAGACGCGCGGCAAACTGGCCTCGATTTTCGAGTGCGTCAACTCTTATGCGGACTTGACCGTCCGCCGCACCGCGCCCTTCCCGCCGGAGATCGCCGCCGCTATGGATGTCATGCTGGCCGCGCACCGCGCCCTGGACTGGGACGCGCCGGTGTGCGGCGTGATGTCGGCATGAGCCGGACGGAAACCACGCTGCTGGCGCTCATCCTGGCGGGCTACCTGCTGGTGGCCGGGCTGTTCGCTGCGCTCACGCCACCGTGGCAAGCGCCAGACGAACCGGCGCACTACAACTATATCGCCCAGATCGCGCGAGACGGCTGCTGCCCGGTCATCGCGCCTGGCGACTGGCAGTCTGACTACCAGGCGCAGCTCACCCGCGAACGCTTCGCCCCGGCGCTGCTGGGGCGGCTGGATACGATCCAGTACGAGGATCACCAGCCGCCGCTGTACTACCTGCTGGGTTCCATGGTCTTCAAACTGGCGGACGGCAGCCTGACAGCGCTGCGGCTGCTGTCGGCGCTGATCGGCGCGGGCGTCGTGCTGTGCGCCTGGGGCGTCGGGCGGGCGCTGCTGCCGGATCGCCCGGCGGCGCGGCTGGCGGCGGTGGCGCTGGTGGCCTTCCTGCCGCAGCATGTGGCGGTGCTGGCGTCGGTCAACAACGACGCGCTGGCCGGCCTGGTCGTCGGCCTGGGGCTGTGGCTGAGCGTGAGCCATGCGCAGGGCGGTCCGGCGCGTCCCTGGGCGCTGGGCGTTGTGGCCGGCGTCGGCCTGCTTACCAAGATCAGCACGCTGCTGCTGCTGCCGGTGATGGCGCTGGCGCTGCTGCTGCGCTGGCGAGCAGACCGAGGCCGCCCGGCGTCCCTAGCGCGGGCGCTGGCCGGCCTGCTCATCCCGGCGCTGGCGCTGGGCGGGGTGTGGATAGCGCGCAACCTGGCGGTCTACGGCTTTCCCGACCTGTTCGGCCTGCGGGCGCACGACGCCGTCGTGGCCGGCCAACTGCGCACCGCCGACCTGATCGCCCAGATCGGGGCGGGCGAGTACCTGCGGCGGGCGCTCCAGACCACCTTCAACAGCTTCTGGGGACAGTTCGGTTGGATGGCGCTGCCGCTGCCAGACTGGATCTATGCCCTGATCGCCGCGCTGCTGCTGGCGGCGCTGGCCGGGCTGGCGGCAGGCTGGGCGGGGCGCGAACGCCCGCCCGCGCCGGAGACCCTTGCCGGCGCGCTGGTGCTGGCGGCGGCGGTGCTGCTGGCTGTCCTGGCCTACGCCTACTACAACACTGAATTTGTGCAGTTCCAGGGGCGCTATCTATACCCCGGCCTGAGCCCGCTGGCGCTGGCGCTGGCGCTGGGATTGGACGAATGGGGGCGGCGGGCGGCCTGGGCGCTCAACCGCGCCGTCAAAGGCCGTCCTGCAGACGCCGACCGCCTGCGGCTGCTGCTGACGCCGCTGCCGTTCCTGCTGCTGGCGCCGCTGGACGTGTATGTGCTGCTGCGGGTGATCGCGCCGCTGCTGGCCCCCTAGGGCGCCGGCGTACAGCTGCAGGGGCGCAGCTCGTGCGCCGCGCCCCCGCGGTGATTCTTGAGTGCTTGCGAGCGCAGCCTCATTCGTTCAGCAGTTCCCACAGAGTCGCCTCGTCAAACGGGTTCTCGCCGGCGGCCAGCTGCTCGATCCAGCCCAGTCGCTTCTCCGCATATGGGCTGTAGAGTGCATGGTCCGCCGCCCAGTCGACGAACGTCTGGAAGTCTGAGCGCGCGCCTTCCAGGTCGCCGGTCAGCGCCCGCGCCACCCCGCGCGAGTCGTACTGATTGCCGTTGGCTGGCGCGATCTCGATCATGCGCTGGCAGGCCGGCAGCACGATCTCGGCGTAGCCGTACAGCGTCCCGAACCAGCAGGCGTAGTTGGCGTTATCGGTGTCGAGCGAGTCGCTCAGCAGCGCGACGGCCTCACGGTAGGCGGCGGCCGCGCCGTCTCGATCGCCGGCGGCGGCCAGCGTCTCGGCGCGCAGCGTGATCTCGCTGATGACCGACGGGTGCGCCGGCAGGTCAGGGCATGTCTTGCGGTAGGGGGCGTCGCCGAAGTGCTGCCGCCACTCATCCAGGGTGAAATTGCGCCCCGCCAGGGCACAGGCCGCCGCCTGCTGCCCTGCCGCGCTCAGGCGCCAGACGACCGCTTGGTGCACATCGGATGCCGGGCCGCCGACCCCCGCGGCCAACAAATCGCCGTCTAGGCTGAAAGCCAAACTGTTGACCCAGTTCGGCTGGCTGAAGGGCGGGACGACCGGCTGGAGGGCCGCCGTATCCCAGAGGATGACGCGCTGATCAGCCCCGCCGGAGGCCAGCAGGCGGCCATCCGGGCTGAAGGCCAGCGCGAACACGCTGGAATTGTGGCTGCTCAGCGTCGCCGTCCGCACCCGCTCGGCCACGTCCCACAGGATGATGTCGCGGTCGCCGCTGCCGGAGGCCAGCGTCTTGCCGTCCGGGCTGAAGGCCAGCGCATACACGCCGCCCCTGTGGTCGGTCAGCGGCTCGCCCACCGGCTGTCCCGTCTGGACATCCCACAGTCGCACGGTGAAGTCTGAACTGGCGGAAGCCAGCAGCCGCCCATCCGGGCTGAAAGCTGCCGCCCAAATGTCGTCCGTGTGTCCGGTCAGAGGATCGCCCAAGGCGCGCCGCGTTGCCACATCCCAGAGGATGATCGTGTCGTCGGAGCTGGTGGAAGCCAGCGTCTTGCCGTCCGGGCTGAAGGCCACATTCAGCACCCAATTCGTGTGCCCAGCCAGCGGCTCGCCCACCGGCTGCCCAGTCTGGACATCCCACAGCCGCACCATGTTATCCCCGCCGCCGGAGGCCAGCAGCGTTCCATCGGGGCTGAACTTGACGCTCAGCGCGCCGCCATCATGGTCGGCTAGCAGCCGCACTTCAGCCCCGGTGGCGGCGTCCCACAGGACGATCGTATCGTCTTCGCTGGCCGAAGCGATGAGCGCGCCGTCCGGGCTGACATCCACGCCGCGCACGGACAGCGTCTGACCAACCAGCGCCTGGCTCAGATGGTCAACCGGCTCCAGGCTCCACACGACCACGCCGTCGCCGCTGGTCGCCGCGAGCTGGCGGCCATCCGGGCTGAAGGCCGCCGTCCACAGCCCGGCTGCGCCTTCGTCGAAAACGGCGATGCGCGCCGGCGGCTGGACGGTCACGTCCCACACTTCGACGGCGCTGCTGACCGTGGCCAACCGCGCGCCATCCGGGCTGAAAACCACCTGGGTGATGGGGCCCTGCAAGGTGATCGGGGCGCCCGGCGTCCCTGCGCGCACATCCCACAGCAGCACGTTGCGGTCGCCGCTGCCAGAGGCCAGCGTCTTGCCGTCCGGGCTGAAGGCCAGCGCATTGACCCAATCGGTGTGGGCGGAGAACTGCCGGCCAAACGCGCGCTCTCGCACGTTCCACAAGATGATCTCATTATCTGCGCCGCCGGAGGCCAGCGTCCCGCCGTCCGGGCTGAAAGCCAGCGCCCGCACCGCGCCTTCATGGCCGGCCAGCAGATCGCCCAACCGCTCGCCTGTGCGGGCATCCCACAGGATGATCTGACCGTCGGCGCCGGCGGTGGCCAGCGTCCCGCCGTCCGGACTGAAGGCCAGCGCCTGCACCATATCCGTGTGGCCGGTCAGGCGCGGCAGCGCCAGCCGCCCGGTCGTCAGATTGTAGACGGCGACGTTGCTGTCGGGCCCGCCGGCCGCCAGCAGCCGCCCCCCCGGATGAAACGCCAGGGCGAACACCGAGTCCGAGTGGTCGGCCAGCAGGGGCAGGATGACCTGCCCAGAGGCGGCATCCCATACCGTCACCCGCGTGTCCAGGCCGCCGGCGGCGATCCGCTGGCCGTCTGGGCTGTAGGCGAGGGCGTAGACGCGGCTGCGATGAGGCAGCAGATGCGCGATTTCAGGCCGGGCGCTCAAGATGCTGGCCAGCGGGCCGTTCACCGGCGCGGCGCCGGCCTCCCGGCTGGCTTCGACGCCCAGCAGCAGCGCGCGCGCATAATCGGTGCGGATGTTCTGAAGCCCGCTGGCCGCCAGCTCCAGCGCCCGGGCGCCGCTGGCCGCCGCCTGGGCGGTCGCCAGCGCTTCGTTAACCGCCGAGAGCGTCGCCTGCGCCGCGGTGGCCGTGGCCTGGATGGCCTGCGCCGCGGCCGCCTGGGCGACGATCGTCGCTTCTGCCTGCTGGAAACCGGCGGCGGCCGTAGCTTCGGCCTGTGCCTGGGCAGCGGCGGCGGCCTGCGCCTGAGCGGTCATGGTCGCTGCTGCCGCTGTCTGGGCGGCTGCCGCCTGTTCAGCTTGGGCGGTCATAGTCGCCTCGATCCGCCTGAAGGATTCGAAAGTGGTGGCCTGCGCTACCGCCTGCGAGGTCGCCGCCCGCTCGGCCTGGCTGATGGCCGCTGCGGCCGTGGCCTCGGCCTGCGCCTGGGCAGCGGCGGCGGCTTCCGCGGTGGCCTCAGCCTGCGCCTGGACGGTAGCGGCGGCGGCGGCGGTGGCCTCAGCCTGCGCCTGGGCGGCGGCGGCGGCTTCCGCGGTAGCTTCGGCCTGCGCCTGCGAGGTCGCTGCCTGCTGCTGTTGGACGAATGCCAGCACCGCTAGGATGCCGACGACGACGAGCGCGATGATGAGTCCTAACTGAATCTGTGAGCGCTGATTAGCGTTCTGCGACATTCCGGCTGTACCTCCAGGCTAGGACAACATGGTGGGCGGTAGGTAGCCCGCCCATCATTCTGAGGAGTTTGGCGTGAAAAGTCAATCAACCCGGCGGCAGGGGTGGCAATCCCTCGCCGCCGCGCGCTAGACGTCCCGCCCAACCCGCCCGCCTGCGCGGCGCGTCGCTTCAGCGGGGGCGTGTGAGCTCGTCGCGCACCCAGCCTTCGCGCCCGTCCGGCAGGCGCACGTTCACCCAGCCGATCACGCGCCCCAGCACCAGGAGCTGCGCCCCGCGTTCGATGCTGGTGATGGCGCGCGCGTTCTCCGACGGGCGCTCGCGCAGGTTGACGCGGCTGACATCCGCCTGGATGATGACCATCTCCGGCGTGGCGGTGGGCGTCAGCGCCAGCGTGGCGGCGTCGCACAGGGGCATTACGCGGTACTGCCGGCGTTCGTCGCAGGAGAGTTCGCGCACGTAGCGGTTGGCGTTCACCCACTCGATCAACTGCCCGCGCGAGCCGGCGCGGAACAGGTTGAGCGCGTTGGTCGGCGAGATAGAAGCGAACGGGTTGCCCAGCGCCGCGGCCAGTTCGCGCCCGTCAGGGCGGTAGGCCAGGGCGGAGGCGCCCGGCTGGTAGGCGTAGATGAGCCGGCCGGTGGCGATATCCCACAGGCGGATGTCGGTCAGCGAAGCCGAGGCCGCGGTGGCGCCGTCTGGGCCGAAGGCCAGATCCGCCACTGGGCCAGTATGAGCCTCGCCCTCGCCGCCCAGCGGCTGGGCGACGGCCGCGCTGGCATCCCATAAGGCGATCGTATTGCCGGCGTTGACCAGAAGCCGGCCGTCGCCCGCCGGGCTGAAGGCCGTCCGGCTGATCTCGTCGGTCAGGACGCGCCGGATTTCCTGGCCGGCGGCGGCATCCCAGAAGACCAGTTGGTTGCGCAGCGGGACGGCGTGAGCGACTAAGATCAGGCCGCCATCCGGGCTGATGGCGACGGCCGAGATCGGCCCGGCGTCGCTGGTCAGCCGGCGCGTCACCTCGCCGGTGTGGATATCCCAGAAGCGCAGCGTGCCCTCGCCTGTGCCGGCCAGCACAAGCTGGCCGTCCGGGCTGAGCGCGATATGGGCGGCGGTGCTGCCGGCGCTGAAGCGGCGGCGTTCGACGCCCCGCGCCGCGTCCCAGACGATGATCGTGCCGCTGATGTCAGCCGAGACCAGCGTCGCGCCGTCCGGCGTGAAGGCCAGTTCGGTGAAATCGTTGCCCTGGCCCACCAGCCGAAATGCTTCACGCCCAGACGCCAGCTCCCACAGACCGATGCTCTGGTCGTCGTAGCCGAGCGCCAGCCGCGTCCCATCGGGCGAGTAGGCCATCGCCCGCACCGGCTGCGCCAGGGCGGCGGTGAACGTCGCGCCTTCCGGCGCCAGCTCCCACAGCCGCACCTGTCCGTCCTCGCCGCCGGACACGATGAAGCGTTCGTCCGGGCTGAAGGCGGTCGTCAGCACCGGGCCGGTGTGGCCATTGTAGCGGCGCAGCAGCGTGCCGGCGGCGGCGTCCCACAGGATCAGGCTGTAGTCCGGCACGGGCTGGTTGCCGCCGCCCGCGCCCGTCAGTAGATAGCGCCCGGAAGGGCTGATGGCCAGGCTGGTGATCCGGCCGGCGTGGCCTTCATAGCGCCGACGCTCGATCTGCGACACGATCTCGCGCTGGATGACCACCGTCGCTTCCGGCGATGGGACGGTGAACAGAGTTTCTGACCGCGGGCCGAAGATGCTGATCCAGCCGTCGGCGAAGGCGCGCTGGCGCTCGGTCAGGTTATTGGCGTTCCACAGGCCGTTGCCCAACAGCACCAGCAAGCCGTTGCTGCTCAGCGACAGGTTGGCGCTGACCTGGGTGGCGGCGGTGAGGTTATTGCGGCTGATGAGCTGGCCGGTGCGCGCATTCCAGACCGTCAGGCTGCGGCCGTTGGTGGCGTAGATGCGGTCAGGGTTGTCCGGGCGGAAAACGGCGCTGATCATCGGCTCCAGCAGGGTATAGCCGCTGGCGTTGCCCAAACGCCGCAGCGCGCTCCCGGTCTCGACATCCCACAGGATCAGGTCGCCGCCGTCGTCGCCCGACACGGCCAGTTGGCCGTCAGGGCTGAAGGCCACGGTATTCACCGGCGTCGTATGCCGGTCGCCGGTCTGGCCGAAGACGCGCACCAGCCTGCCGGTGGCGGCCTCCCACAACCGCACGCTGCTGTTGCGGGAGCCAGTCAGCAGGTAGCGGCCGTCAGGGCTGTAGACCAGCCGGGTGACGGCCGCGGTGTGCCCGTCGCCCGCTTCCAGGCCGAAGATCAGGCGAGTCCCCAGCGCATAGGCGATCTGCGCCAGCGTGCGCAAGGCCTGAGCGGAGGTCATATCGGCGGCGTTGGCTTGCAGCGCCAGCGCCAGCGCCAGGTCGGTGTTGCCGGTGTTGAAGACCTGGGCGGCGCTGTTGGCCAGCGCCAAGGCGCGGGCGCGCGCCTCCTGCTGGGCGGCCTGGCCCACGGCGACGGTGGCGGTGGCGGCCTGCTGGCCAGCGATAGTGGCCTGAAGCTGGGCCTCGCGCTGGGCGGCGGCGGCGACTGTCGCCTGGGCGGCGACGGCGGTGGCGGCGCTGTCCACGGCGAGCCGTTCCTGGGTGGCGGCGCGCGCGGCTTCGAACTGCGCCGTCCCCTGGGCGGCGACGGCGGTGCCGGCGTTCTGGAGCGCGAGCTGCTCATTAGCGCTGCTGGTGGCGCGCGCCTGCGCCTCGGCGGCGGCGGCCAGTCGGGCCTCGGCGGCGGCGGTGGCGGCGTTATCGGCTTCAATCAGGGCCTGGCCTTGCGCCACGGTGGCGGTGGCGGCGTTCTGTAGCGCAATCCGGGCGTTGTAGTCGCT
>CALAJK010000102.1 GCA_937922795.1 uncultured Anaerolineae bacterium | reverse complement strand
CAGGCCTACATCCAGCAGGAGTACGGCGAAGAGGGCACGCCGGTGCTGGTGATGGCCGGCGCGCCGCGCATCAAGCCGGGCAAGCCGCCAGCCGATCTGCGGCCAGGCGACAAGATCGCGCTGCCCGAACCGGCCACGATCCTCAGCCGCTTCCCCAAGCCTAAGAAGTGATCTTCGTCAGCATCTGCGGCTGTCGGGGCGCGCAGTTTGCGCCCCGACACCTTTTTGCGCAGTCGCCGCCGCTACGGCCGGTTGCGGGCGACCACGCTCAAGATCTGGTCATGTCGGGCGAAAATCACCAGCGTATCGCCTGCCTGCACCACCGTCTGGCGCGACGGCTGCACCGCGACTGTCTCGCCGGCGGCATGCAGCACGATATCCATCTGGTTCTCGGTTTGGAGCTTGCCCACCTCAGCCCCGTCCAAGAATGACCCCGGCGTCACCTTCAGCCGGATCATGCTGTAGTCCACGCCGCACACCCGCAGCGTCTGCGTGATCTCGATGCCGACGGCGGCCCCCGCGAACGCCGGCGCTGACAGGTCGGACGAACTCATCACCGCCTGCACGTTCATGAAGCGCTCGATCTGCCGGGCGAACTGGTCATCCCACATCCGGGCCACGATCCGCACCTGGGGGTTCATATCGCGGGCTTTCATCACCGCTTCCAGGTTCACGTGATCGTTGCCCGTGCAGGCCACAAACGAGTCAGCGGTGCGCAGCCCGGCTTTCTCCAGCGTCGTCGGCAGCCGCCCGTCGGCCACGATCAACGGCACATTCAGCGCGCTGAGCGTCTCCTCGACGCCGGGATCGGGCGAGTTGTCGATGACGACTACTTCCAAGCCCATCTGTGCCAGCAGTTTGACCACTCTCAGGCCGACATGCCCAGCGCCGAAGACGATCACATGATTGCGATAAGTCGAGGCCACTGCTTCCCTCCAGGCGTCGCGCCGCTCTACGCGGTTGAAGAACAGCCGCACAAAATCCACCGCCCCGCGCCCGATGATGAAGATGGCAATGGGCGGCAGCGCATACCAGAAAGCCACCAAAAACCACTCCGGCGGCGCTTCTTCCGGCGTCTCCAGGATCATCAACTGGAGCATGATGTAAGGACGGTCGATCAGCGGGATGCGGACGCCGCGCGCCGCGTAGTACAGCTCGCCGTACAGAAAACCCCCGACCAACGTCACCAGCAGAAACGTCAGGATCGGCACCCGAAATTCCCGCCACAGGGCGGACGTGTCGCGCCATATCGCCCGCAGCGCGCGCGCCAGCCGGGTGCTGCGCCGTTTGCCCTGGGGCAGAATTAACCGAGTATTGGGAACTGTCATGCTGTGCTGATTGACCGACAAGTTTCAGATGTGCTCATTGTACCGCTGATCGAAGATCATGAGCGTTAAATGCTACCCAGCGGTTACAATTTCGTATAAACTGCCAGCGGCCGAGCGCCACCGCAGCGCCAGCGCGCTGAATCGGCTCCGAGCCGCATCGTGACAGTCCGCCGCAACGCGGTTTCGAGGAGGCCAACATGAACCGAGCATCACTCATCCCAAGCCCACCCATCCACTTTTTAGCAGCGCTGGCGACTATCCTGCTAGATTGGCTGTGGGGCATCCCTGACTTGAGCGTCATCCTCATCCCTCTCATCATGGTGCTGGCCGGCAGCACAGGTTTCTTGACGGTCACGCTCATTCAGCGGTTCGTGGCTGGCGATCCCTGGGGCGCGGCGGTGGCCAAAGGGCTGGCGATGGGCATCGTCGCCGGCGTACCCTTCATGGTGACCGGCACGGCCGTCGGCAGTCTGCTGCTCGGCTGGGCCGGACTGAGCGCCGGCTCACGCATGCTCGGCAGCGCCAGCGCTCGCCGCGGCTCGGACGAGATGATCACCCTGAACCCCGACAGCGTCCGCCGCACACCTAGAGATTAAACTGAGAAGGCGGCCCGATCGACCGCCTTCGACACGATGATCATCACGTTCAATCTGGCAACGGAGCCCGACGCGGGAACGCGCGCTGGCAGCCCACGCGCATCGGGTGAGACCTGTCGCTCATCGCGCGTTCACTCAGCCCATTCGGGGATCGGACGGCAGCACAGCACCAACTGCTTGGCGGCGCGCACCTCATCCAGCCGCGACACCGGCGTCGTATGGGGGGCGCTGCGCAGCCGATCGGGGTGCTCGCGCGCTTCAGCGGCGATAGTCTTCATGACCTCTACAAAGTTGTCCAGCGTCGCCTTATCTTCCGTCTCTGTCGGCTCGATCATCAGCGCTTCCGGCACGATCAGCGGGAAGTAGTTGGTCGGCGGGTGGACGCCAAAGTCGATCAGCCGCTTCGAAATATCTAGGGCATGGACGTTTTCGACATCTGGGAAGTGGCCTTCGACGACGAACTCGTGGGCGCAGATGCGGTCATACGGCACGCGGTAGGTGTCGCGCAGTTTCACGCGCAGATAGTTGGCGTTCAGCACCGCATGGCGCGACACGTTGTACAGGCCGTCAGCGCCGTGAATGCGGATGTAGGCATAGGCGCGCACATGCATGCCGAAATTGCCATAGAAGGCCTTCATCCGGCCGATGGACTTTTCGGGCATACGCAGGCCGTACAGCGGCGCGTCGTCCTCATCGCTGGCCGGCTCAACGATCTCGACGACTGGCCCAGGTAGGTAAGGTTTGAGCTTGTCGCCGACGGCTACCGGGCCGCTGCCCGGACCGCCGCCGCCGTGGGGCGTCGAGAAGGTCTTATGCAGATTGTAGTGCATGACGTCAAAGCCCAACTCGCCCGGCTTGACGATCCCCATCAGCGCGTTCATGTTCGCGCCGTCCATGTACATCAGGCCGCCGCAGTCGTGCACCGCCCGAATGACGTCCAGGATGTGCCCCTCGAACAGGCCGAGCGTGCTGGGCACGGTGATCATCATGCCGGCCACGGTGTCGTCGCAGGCCGCGCGCAGCGCCGCCAGATCGACATCGCCGTTGGCGTCTGAAGGCAGTTCCACCGCCTGGAAGCCGGCCATGGTGACGGTCGCTGGGTTGGTGCCGTGAGCGCTGTTGGGGACTAAGATCTTGGTGCGCTTCGTGTCGCCCCGCTCCTGATGATATTTACGGATCATCAAAATGCCGGAGAACTCGCCCTGCGCGCCGGCCGCTGGCGCGAGGCTGACCGCTTTGAACCCGCTGATCTCCGCCAGCCAAGTCTGCAGCGTGTACATCAGCGCCAGCGCGCCCTGTACGCTGTCTTGATCCTGCAGCGGGTGCAGCAGCGCAAAACCGGGCAGCCGCGCCATGTCCTCATTGAATTTGGGGTTGTACTTCATGGTGCACGACCCCAACGGGTAGAACCCTTTGTCGATGGCATGGTTCATCTGGCTGAGCTTGACGAAATGGCGGATGACCTGCATCTCGCTCACTTCCGGCAGGTCGAGATCATCGCGCAGCAGCTCAGCCGGCAGGGCGGTCTCCGGCACATCGATCGCTGGCAGCAGCGCGCCGCGGCGTCCAGCCGCACTCAGCTCATAGATCAATGGTTCAGTCATTGGCCGCCTCCTTCAGCCCTTGTACCAGGGCGTCTATCTCGGCGCGGGTGTTCATCTCGGTGACGCACACCAACATGTGATTTTGAAGATGCGGGTAGTCAGCGCCCAGATCAAAGCCGCCGATGATGCCGTTTTCGATCAGGTGGCGGTTGATCGCGTCGACCGGGCGCGGACATTTGACCACGAACTCGTGGAAGAAAGGCTTAGACTGATCCACCTGGTAGCCGGGCAGTGCGTCGATCTGCTGCGCGGCGTAGTGCGCCTTGTGATAGCACAGTTCCGCCGCCTGGCGCAGACCATGCTTGCCCATCAGGGAGAGATACACTGCCGCCGCCAGCGCCATCAGCCCTTGATTGGTGCAGATATTGCTGGTGGCCTTTTCGCGCCGGATGTCCTGCTCGCGCGGGCGCAGCGTCATCACGAACGCGCGCTTGCCGTCCTGATCGACCGTCTCGCCCACAATTCGACCGGCGATCTTACGCACGTATTCCTCGCGGACGGCGAAGAACCCCAGGTAGGGACCGCCGAAGCTCAACGGGATGCCCAACGGCTGGCCTTCGCCCACCACGATGTCCGCGCCGAGCTGCCCCGGCGGCTTGAACAATCCCAGCGCCATCGGGTTGACCACCATCACCAGCAGCGCCCCGGCGGCATGGACTTTCTGCGCCAAACCTTTCAGATCGTCAATCCGGCCGAAGAAATTCGGATACGCGACCGCCAGCATGGCCGTGTGTTCATCCAGCATGTCGGTCAGGTCGGAGATATCTGCGCGCCCCGCATCGCCAACAATGCGGACGCCTGTGCCCTGATGATAGGTGCGCACGACCGCCCGATAGTGGGGATGGATCGCTGGGCTGAGGATGATCTTATCGCGCTTGCGCCGCGTCACCTCCAGCGCTACCGTGACCGCTTCGGCTAGGCTGGTCGCGCCGTCGTAGTGGCTGGCGTTAGCCGCATCCATGCCGGTCAAGGCGCAGATCATGCTCTGGTACTCAAAGGTCGCTTGGAGTGTGCCCTGGCTGACCTCCGGTTGATAGGGTGTGTAAGCGGTGTAAAACTCGCCCCGCAGCAGGATGTGATTGACCGCCGCCGGGATGAAATGATGATACGCGCCCGCGCCGCGGAAGATGGCGAAATCGCCCGCGTGTTCATTAGCCTCCGCCAGCGCTTGCAGTTCAGCCGCCACCTCCATCTCGCTCAGCGGCGCGGGGAGATCGAGCCGGGGAAAACGGTGCGCAGACGGCACGGCCTCGAACAGATCTTCAATCGTGGTGACGCCAATCGCTGCCAGCATCTGCTGGCGTTCGACATCGGTATGAGGTATGTAACTCATCGCTCTGCCTCTGCTTCTACTGCCAGACGAAGCGTCCGGGCAGCTCCATCAGGACTGGCGGCTGTCGCAGTAGGCCGCGTAGGCCGCCGCATCGAGCAGGTCATCGGCATCCACCGGGTTGGACAGCTCAAACTTGACGATCCAGCCCTTGCCATACGGATCGGCGTTGATCACTTCTGGCTCATCCTCCAGCGCGGTGTTGACCTCGATCACTTTGCCGCTGACCGGCGCGTAAATGTCGGAAGCCGCTTTAACCGATTCGACGACGCCGAACGACTGGCCTTTCTGGAAGGTTGCGCCTACCTCAGGCAGCTCGACGAACACAATATCATTGAGCTGATCCTGAGCGTAGTCGCTGATGCCGATGATGCCGATCGCGCCCTCAATGCGCAGCCACTCGTCGTTTTTGGTATATTTCAATTCGGCGGGGGTGTTCCAACTGCCCATTGCTGCCTTGCCTCCTATGTAATTTGCGTGAATGAAAAGAGCGCACAACTCGAATGCTGTGCGCTCTGTCAGTCGGTCGCTTTCAGAGTGACCAGCCTGTGAATCCTTGAACCTGAGAGTTTCGCCTCCAGACCAGCATCATCTGGCGGCTTGCCCCTTCGGCGTCCCAGCGGCGGGAACTCTCTTCACAGACCGCTGTGCGATTGTAGTTCAGATTGTAACCCATTTGCTGCCAGACGGCAACTTCGCCCGCGGCGCGCGCCCGTATGTCATCAGCGACCTGCTCGCCCAATGTTAAGTTTGGCGCTCAGCGCGCCGCCCAATCAGGTCGAAATTCGCAATATTTCTTAACGAAACCGTGCGCAAAACTCCATTTGGCTTAACACTTACTTCAATCTACGCTGATATAAATACCTAACTGAGGGTTCCACAATCCGCTCAAGTCATCTCTGCTAGCCACCGGACATCAAACAAAAGTTCGGAATCGAGACGCGGGGGATGGGATCAGACAGGGCTAATCGCCGTTCGAGGAAATCCCAACCGAGCCGAAACAGGCTCAAATCACGGCGGTCAGTGCGGTCAATCTCGTCGG
>CALAJK010000101.1 GCA_937922795.1 uncultured Anaerolineae bacterium | reverse complement strand
GTAACCGGTTGGGAACAATTCGCGCAGGCGCGGCCCGGTTCGATCGCCCTCCAATAGGCCGTTCGGGTCATCGGTCAGCGCGTAGAAAAACAGGATATCGCGTTCTGGGTCAAAGCGATAGCGGTCGGTTTTGAGCGACGCTAGGTACAGAAAACGCGGCACGTCATCCACCGCCAGCAGCGGCCCCGGGTCGCCATCGGGGTCAGCGATGCCGTTTGGCCAGTCCAACAGACCGGCTTCTATCCCAACTGCTCGGTGATCCCACCAGAACTGTGAGGCGATCATGAAAGCGTTGCCGTAACTGCCGCCGCTGTCGGCGAAGCCGCGCAGGATTCGGCCAGCTTCGGTGTACGGCGCAGGCGACGACAGGAAGTAAGCCCGGTAGTACTCCTGAAAATACAGCGTTGAGTTGATGCCGAACGCCCCCAGCACCACTAATGCCGCGCCGCTGGTTCCCAGGGCCCAGCCGCGCCTGCCTGGCAGCGCGCGCGCCATCGAGACGACGACCATCGCCAGCGGCAGCGCGGCGAACAAATAAGCCGCAGGCAGCGTGCCGCTGGTGCGGGTGGCGCTGGGGTTCTCTATCGGATAGGCGATGGAGAACGCTGAAGGCAGCAGCATGATGAACAGCAGCGGCGGCAGCAGCCAGTCGAAGACATCACGCTGCCGCGCCATCCGCGCCAGCCAAGCCGCCAGCCCGATGATGAACAGCGCCGCTGTGAATGCGTCCATGGCCGGGCGATTCGGTGCGGCGTTGAACCACAGCACATCGCCCTTCCAGTTGTACATCAGCAGCGCGTTGCGGATGTTGTCCAGGAGCACCGGCAGATTGCGTTGGAAGGCCTCAACCCGTTCCTCAAACGTGGCATTGCGTTCGATCAGCCGCCCTTGTTCGTCGGTCGTCTGGATGACGTCATCCCCTAACAGCCGTCCAGCCGTCCGCATCCAGAAGTAATTTGGGGATTGAATAGAGAAGTAGAGCATGGGCATGAAGGCGACGACTGCGATCGTCACCAGCACCCCCAGATGGGCGATGTAGCGCCCACGCTCAGCCCAGGTGCGCGTTTTGAAGATCACAGCCAGCGCCACACCTAAGATCACGACGACCGGCAGCATACGGACGGCCTGATAGGTGTACAAACCGAAACCCAGCACCAGCCCGGCCAGGATGAAATCGCCGCGGCGGTTATTCCGCAGCGCCCGACTCAGGAAGATGATCAGCAGCGCAGTCACCAGCGGCGTCAGCACGATGCGCAATCCTAATCGGCTGAGCGCGACATGCCAGTAGCTGACAGCTACTAGCGCTGCCAGCGCCAGCCCAACCGCGTTCCCCAGGCGCGGGTTGTCGCGGCCTATGACTTCGCGCCCCATCCACCACAGGATGGGCAGCGTGATGATGCCCTCAAGCGCTGACAGCAGTTTCAGCGTGTGGAAGTCCATCGCCAGGCCGGGCAGTCGGGAGAACAGCGCCATCGCGTACATCTGGAAGGGTTCACGCCCGCCGTTGTTCGGGAAGAAAACCTGAGGATTGCCGTCCAGCACGCGCTGGGAGTCAAGCAGCTTCTCAACGTGATCGCTGGTCATCTCCGGCGGCACGCGGTCCAGATCGTACAGCCGGAACGCCGCCCCCACTAGGATGATCGCGGCTAGCATCCAGAATGTGCCGGTTGGTCGCAAGCGCACGCCGCGCAGCTTGTGCCACAGCCCGTCAAGCCGCCAGCTAGCGGGCGCGAACGCTGCCGTCCACAGCACGACGCTCATGCCCCAGGCGACGACCCCCGGCAAGCTGAAGCGGTTGCCGCCGTTGAAGGCGGCCGCCATCAAGCTGAACACGAACCCGATCCCGGCCAACGCCAGGCGTGTGAAGCGGCTGCTGTCTGCCGATCGCTCCGTTGTGGCTGTCTGGCTCGCTTCGACTGCGGCCGCAGCGGCCGTCGGCTCGTCTGCTGGCCGCTGGCGCTGCCATCTAGCCGCCAGCGCCGGCCAGGCCGCGTACAGTTCGGACGCCAGCCAGAGGACGAACGCCAGCAGCAGGAAAGGCGCTCCCACGTGCAAGCCGGTCGATTCGAGTCGCTCAGATGCCAGGATGCCGCTGCCGTACAAGCTGATCAAAAAGGCTGACAGCTTCAGGCCGAGATGTGTCCATTCGCGCTGCCGTGCCTGGCGCTCCGCTGGCGATAGAACCGGCCTAGGGACGCGCGCGACGGCGCGCTTCGGCAGCACTTTAGCGGCGGTCGGCGTAGAGCCGCGATCAGCGGGGCGTGCGATGGCGAGGAAGGCGCGCCAGGATGCGGCTGGGGCGCGCCACAGCTCGCCGATGAACTGCGCCAGGGTCAAATCTTCGATGGCGATGCTTTCACCATCGTCGGGGAGATTTGCGTGTTCATCCTCAGCGGCGTGGGGCGTATCGTCATAAACGTCCCATGTCATCGCGGCTTACGTCCTTTAACACACAGATTGACGGTTGAGCGCTCCGGCGGCTCGTTCATCACGTTGCCACGGTCGAAAAAATTCAGCACTTTCAATCCCAGATTGATCGGGTTGAGCAAACTGCCATCATTCCGGTCGAACGCGGTGCGGTCGGCAGCGTTGGCCATGGCCGGCGGTAGCACGCCGGACTCGAGCAGCGGCTTCCCCAAACCATATACCAGATTGTGGATGAAAGGAAAGCTGTAGTGGGTGAAAGCGCGCTCCTCTTCGATCTCAAATCCGGCGGCCAGCACGCTGGCGCGAAGCTGGTCGCGCGTGTACAGCCGCACATGGTTAGCCCAGATGCCGGCCAGCGGCCCACGCTGGATATGCGTGTGGAACAGCGTCTCCAGCGTCTTGTTGATCGGGTCCCACCAGAAGGGATAGTTCGCGTTGGGCACGGTGATGGTCACCACCCCACCCGGCTTCAGGACTCGCATCACCTCGCGCAGACCATCCACGTCGCGCTCGATGTGTTCCAGGATCTCGGACAGGATGACAGCGTCGAAGGTGTCATCGGGGTAGGGCAGCGCGTAGATATTGGCGTTCGTCAGCAGCAGCGACGGCAGATGCCCCACATTGCGCTGCGCTTTGCGCACCACTTCGGGGTCAAGTTCCAGGCCGAACAACCGGCAGCGGCTGACATACCGGAACATGTTCAGGTAGAAACCTCGTCCACAGGCGCAGTCCAGGATCAAGTCGTCGTCGTGGGGATCAATCCACTCAAAGATCGTTTGCACGCGCTTCTTGAAGGCCATGTCAGCCTCATTGCGCGTCATGTGGGCGATGATGGCTGGGTCAACCACGGCGTCGCCTCGCGTACTGGCGCAAGATCGCCTCGTACTGGTCTACGGTTCGCTGAAACGAGAACTGCTCTTCGATGAACGCGCGCGGCTTGATATACTGCTCGCGATTGCGGATCACGTCAACTACGGCCTCGCCGATAGAACGCCAGTCGCCGGCCTGTGCCAGCCGCCCCATGCCGGTCACCTGAACCGGCACGCGCCCCCCAGGGGTGTTGGTCATCACGACCGGCGTCCCGCTCAGCATCGCTTCTACCTGGACTAGCGCGAAGCACTCGGTATCGCTCGTCAGCGCCAGCACATCGCAGGCCGCGTAGAAGTCGGCCATGAACTGCATATCGTCCACCAACCCTAAGAAGATGAGCTGATCGCGGTAGCGGTTGACCAAGTCTTGGTGGCGTTCCCAGGTGTTCTCATATGGGATGTCGTACTCGCCTGCGAATACGATGCGCGCGTTTGGGTAGCTCTGGTTGATGACCGCTAGAGCTTGGATGAGCAGATCTGGCCGCTTTTCTTCTACGAAACGGCCAGAGAACCCGATGACTGGCCCGCCCTGGTGTGACCAGCGGGCGCGCAGTTCGCGCGCATGCTCAAGGTTAGGATGCGGCATGTGGATCGGCGGATAGATCGGCGTGACCTTTTCCATGAAAGGCTTCAGATAGTATGAATGCTCGGCGTAGTCTTGACTATACGCAATCAGACGGGCGGCGCGCCGCGCCATGAAGCGAAACAGCGCGAACATCGTCCAGGCGATGAACCGGTTGAAGACGCCTTTCGGCAGCACCAGATCGCCGTGATGGGTCGCGACGACCTGGCGTCCGGCGATCCCGGCCAGCACGCTCACCAGCGCCGTTTCCAGCATCGGTGTGTGGATGCTCACCACATCGTGCTGCAAAATGAGCCCCAGCGCCGCCCAGGGATACGCCGGCATGACCATCCCTCGGCTGATCGGAATCGGCGGCGTCCACAGCCGGACGACCCGCACACCGTTGTACATCTCATCATCGCGCGGCAGAGACAGCTTGTAACGCGCCGTCAGCACCGTCACCGTATGCCCACGCCGCGCCAGCTCCTCGGCCACGCGCTGCACATGGATTGTGAGGCCGGTGCGGTGCGGCACATAATACAGCAGACACATGAGGATGCGCAGTTTGTCGCTGGACGGCTGGCCTTCACGTTCGATCCTGTCAGCAGCCGCCCGCACGTCGTCTGATGGTGATGATCCCATAACATTCTCACTACACTGGTCAGCGAACGCCCTGGATACCACGCGACAATTCGCTCACGGAGATCCCTTCCTGTATCAAGCCGATAATGCCCGTGCCGGCATGGACGGCCACATTGACGCCGTGCACCACGAGCGCAAACGCCGCCGCCACATCGCGCGGCTCGCCGTAACCGGCCGCCCCCAGCGCGAGCAGGATCGACAGCTCATACGTGCCCAGGTTGCCCGGCACAGCCGGGACAGCGATCGCCAGC
Organism: uncultured Anaerolineae bacterium; assembly: GCA_937922795.1. GTDB lineage: Bacteria > Chloroflexota > Anaerolineae > Aggregatilineales > Phototrophicaceae > CFX2. Next base: position 1,090 of record CALAJK010000101.1, on the reverse strand, counting down.
GCCGCCGCCGCGATATACAGGCCGGTCGCCGCCCAGCTTGCTTGATCGTAAAAGGCGAACATCAGCACATAGCCCGCCGCCGCCGACAGCGCCCAACTGATCGCCGTCAGCGCCAGCGCCTGCAGCAGCGACGCCGGCCGCGTCAGCGGCGCCAGCCCATCCAGCACATGGCCGAAGCCGGCGGCCAACCGCCTCGCCAGCGCCTGCCGTGAACTCGACGCACCCAGCATCCGGATCGCCAGCGTCTCCAGCAGGCGCAGCGCCCGCGCCCGCTGGCCGGCCAGCGCCACCAGCGCCAGGAAGACGACCAGCGCCGCCGGGCCAACCGCCGCCGCCGATCGCAGTTCGTCAGGGGCTGGGCTGGCCGCCAGCGCCAGCGCCAGCAAAGCCACCACCGCCAGCAGATCCAGCAGGCGTTCGACGACGATGGTGCTGGCGGACTTGAGGGGTGGAACCGGCGGGTCTGCGCGCGCCGCCAGGAACATGCGGGCAACTTCGCCGATCCGCAGCGGCAGCACGCCGTTGACCAGATAGGCGACGTTCATGATGCTGAAGGCGCGCATCAGCGGCAGCCCGCCGCTCAACAGCGTGCGCCAGCGCCAAGCCCGCGCCGCCAGCCCAGCCAGCAGCAGCACCGTGGTCGGCAGCAGGTACTCGTAGCGCGCCGCCGCCAGCGCTCCAGCCAGCAGCCCGGGGTTGATCTGCGAGCCGATGAACGCGATCGCCAGCAGGCTGACCAGAATTCCCAGCAGCCCCGCCCGCCAGTGTTTCACGCTGCACCTGTGTGTTTGTAACCGTTCATCAGACGCCACACTTTATCACCGGACTTCCCGCCTGAGAAGTCTAAGTTAAGCGCATTGTACTCCGCACCGCCGTTCTTGACACTTGCGCGCCGCCGGCCTATAATTTGAGTAGTTTGCGGGTGTAGCTCAGTTGGTAGAGCACTTGCTTCCCAAGCAAGGTGTCACGGGTTCGAGTCCCGTTACCCGCTCCTCCTACCCAACGACCCTCCGGGGTCGTTTTTAGTTGCCCTCATAACCAAGATTACGAGCTTGAATGAGCTTTGACGCACGGTAATGTAATAACGAGA
>CALAJK010000100.1 GCA_937922795.1 uncultured Anaerolineae bacterium | reverse complement strand
CCCACAGCACCAGCCCGATCACGCTCCAGTTCAGCGAGACGATGAACCGCGACACGCTCGCCGGCCGGCTGCGGCTGGCGCAGGTTGACCCGGCGCGTCTGGGAACAGACGGCGCTTTCCGCGAAGAAGCGGTGCTGGCCGAAGTCGTCGGCGATCTGAGCTGGGCCGGCGCCACCGCCATCTTCCGCCCGGCGGCGGCGCTGACGCCCGGCGCGACCTATGTGGCGCTACTGGGGCCGGGGGCGACCAGCGAGACCGGGCGGGCGGTGCTGAGCGAGTATCGCTTCAGCTTCGTGGTCGGGCAGCCGCGGGTGGCCTATCTGGCCCCCGCCAGCAGCACGCCGCTCAACATCTGGATCGTCAACCCGGCCGACCCGGCCAGCGCCCGCCAGGTGACGTTCAGCCCGTCGGGCGTGTTCGATTTCGGCGTCAGCCCGGACGGCACGCGCATCGCCTTCGCCGAGCGCAGCAGCGAGACCGGCACATCCGATCTCAAGCTGCTGGATCTAGAGACGGGCGCCGTCCAGCAGCTCACCAACTGCGTGGACGCCGACTGCACCACGCCGGTGTGGCGGCCTGATGGCCAGGTGATCGCCTATGAACGGGTGGACTTCAACACCGCTTTGCAGAATGTCGGCGTCAGCCCCAGCCGCATTTGGCTGGTCGATTTGACGACCGTCCCGGCCACCACCCGACCGCTGTTCAGCGACTCGCAAATCTTAGGCTACGGCTTGCAGTGGTCGCGGGACGGCAGTCGCGCCGCGCTTTTCGACGCCAACAGCCAGGGCATCCTGCTGTACGACTTCACCACCGGCGATACCGCTGTCATCCCCAGCCGCTACGGCAGCGCGGGCGCGCTCGCGCCCGACGGCCAGCGGGTGGTCTTCCCCGAGATCACGCTCAGCGAGGGAGGGGCGCGTTCCTATCTCCAGCTCGCCGACCTGGCCGCGCAGCAGATTCGCCCCCTCAGCCGGCCCGAACAGCCGGTGGACGACGACACCGCCGCCTGGAGCCCCGACGGCCGGCGGCTGGTCATCGCCCGCCGCTACAGCGATGAGCGCTACACACGCGGGCGGCAGCTCTACCTGATGAACCCGGATGATGGGAGCGTGGAAGCGCTGGTCTATGACCCGCGCTATGCCAACGGCGTCTTCTCCTTCGACCCGACCGGGACGCAGCTGGTCATCCAGCGCTTCCCGGAGCTGACGGAGGCCGGCGAACTGAACAGCGCCGGCCGCCCTGAGGTATGGGTGCTGGACATCGCTGCGCGCCGCTTGACGCTGCTGGCCCAGGACGCTTTCTACCCGCGCTGGGTGCCGTGAGAGATGGCAGGTAGGGATTTTGCGCCATCAGTCAGTAGCGTTTTCCGTAGTTCGCGTCGGCATTTCAAGTATAATCAACCCAGGCTCAAATGTTCGACAGAGCTTCGAGTGATTGTTTCAGCACTTATGAGTAGATCTCTCAAAACGATCCCGCAGCCCTACCCGCGCATTCAGGATCCAGACAGCCCCTACTACGGCTGTCTGGATGATACGGCACTGACGCCGCACGTGCGCGAGATTCCGCTATCCGAGCTGAAAGAACTGATTCGAGGGGCGATCGACAGCGCCAATCGAAAATCCAGCCGCGAGATCCTCTCTATTCCCCAAGATGCCACGCCTGAAGAAATTGAGCGCATTTGTGTGCGCGAAGGGCAGGAACTTTTCAGGTACTTTCGCAAGTACCCCGGCGATCCCGCCTCAACTGCTCATCAAATCTACGGCAAACACTATCGTGATGTAGCGATCGAGCAGTTTCGTAATCGCAGCCTGCAAAAAGAGCGAATGAACTCAGGCTGGCGGTATCAATATCTGGCGGTAGAGTGTGCGCGCGCCTCGCGCCGGTTTCGCAGCATCTCTGATCTGAGCGCCGCCGAAGGGGACTTCAATGCGATCATCGCCTTCATCGATCCCCAGCAAGCGCCGCTGCGGCTGTATGTTTCGGTCAAGAATCGCAGCAATACAATGGGCGGCCAGGACTGGCCTAAAGCGATTGAGGCTTTAGAGCGGATCGCCAAGGCAGACCGAAACGCTATTGGACCGTACTGCTGCGTGTTCGGCATCGCCATGGACCGAGGAACTCGCTACATCAAACGCGAACAGAAGAGCAAAGCTCCTTACTCGGTCAATACAGAGGTCTGGCTGTCGGATTTTTTCTGGCCATTTTTCGCTAATTGTTCATACGAAGAAATCATGCGGCGAACGCTAGAAGTTTTGATGGAGTCCTATCAGGCCGACACGCTCCCAAGTCAAGTAAACATTCCTGAAGCGCTGTTTGATGCCTTTCGCCAGGCCTGTGAAGCGGAAGGGCTGCTGGACAGCAGCGGCTATTTTGACGATCCTTTTCGTCTGGTACATTTTTTCGTGAGCAAGTGATCAGGATACCCGATGACCGCCCCACATCTGGAAACGACCGTCAGAAACCTGTACACGACCAGCACGGTCATTTGCGGCGACAGCCGCGAAGTGCTGGGCGATTTCGAAGGCCAGGCCGACCTGATCATCACCTCGCCGCCCTACGCTGACGCCCGCCACAAACACTACGACAGCGTCCACCCGGATGCGTTCACCGATTGGTTTCTGACTTTTCACGAACCGTTCTGGAAGGTGCTGAAACCCAACGGCAGTCTGGTGCTCAACATCAAGGATAAGGTGGTGAACGGCGTGCGTCACCGTTTCGTCTGGCACACCATCGAGGCGCTGGCGGATCGCGGCTGGTTCGCCATCGATGATTACATCTGGCACAAGACCAACCCGATGCCAGGTTACTGGCCTACACGACTGCGCGACGGTTGGGAATACTGCTTCCACCTGGCCAAGTCGAAGCGCCCGTATTTCAACCCGGACGCCGTCCGCCAGCCCATCGGCAGTTGGGTGGAAACACGCCTGCGCAGCCTGGGCGAGAACGATCTCAGCCGCCACAACTCAGCGAATGCCAGCGGTTTTGGCCGCGATATTTCGCGCTGGGTCGGCAAGCAGACGGTGCTGCCCACCAACGTGCTGAGCCTGGCCGTGGTCGGTAAAAACAAGGGTCACCCAGCGGTCTTTCCCCTGGACCTACCGCTGTTTTTCATCAAGCTGCTGTGTCCGGAAGGCGGACTGGTCGTAGACCCATTCGCCGGCAGCGGCACGACTGGGCTGGCGGCGCTGTCGCTAGGGCGGCGCAGCCTGCTGGTGGACAACAACCCCCAATACTATCAGGAAGCCGTCAACCGCCTGCTGGACGAAGGCGCAGCCGTTCTGTTGGACGGCAACGGTTCCGGCCGGGGCTGAGCCGCGCCCTACAGGTATTCCTGCACGATCTCGACCAGTTGGCGGGCGCGGTGGCGGAAGGTGTGCTCTTTCAGCACGCGCTCGCGGGCGGCGCGGCCCAGCGCTGAGCGCTCGCCAGCATGCGCCAGCAGGTGGCGGTAGCGCTCCACCGCCTCCTCGGCCGAGCTGACCACGACCACTTCACGTTCTGGCTCAAACCATTCCTCGATGCCGGCATACGGGTTGGCGACGATGCAGCAGCCCATGCTGGCCAGCTCGAACGGGCGTGAGGAGGACGAGGCGTACACGCTGGCGTGCGCCCGCCGGGTGATGCACAGGTTGAGCTTGCTGCGGCAGGCGTATTCGCGCAGCTTGCTGAAGCTCAAGTACGGCAGCATGACCGCCGCCCCCAGGTCGCCCAACTTCGTGCCGCGTACGGCGAAGCGGGCGTCCACCAGCGCGCGCGACGGCGCGGCGATCATGGCCTCGATCCAGGCGGCGCGATATTCGCGCCCGTGGCCGTAGAAGAACACGTCGATATCCTGCTCCGGCACGGCCACTGGGCTGAACAAGTCGGGGTCGGCGCCGTAGTACAGGGTGTGCACGGCGCGCGCGCCCAGCGCTTTCAGCGCCTCTTCGCCGCCCAGGCTGTTGCTGATGAAGGCAGCATACTCGCCTGGATCAGCGCCCTGGTAGATGCGAAAGCCAGTGGCGAAGCCGCTCATATTGGGCAGGCTGGCCGGCACGTCGCCGTCGTAGTACAGCACCGGCTTGTTGTGCTGCTCCTGAATCGCCCGCGCCACGCCGACCAGGTGGTTCAGCGGGATGGTCAGGAAGATCACCGCATCCACATCTGGCTCGTCGGTCAGGATACGGTCGAGATGCCGCAGCCACAGCGGGGCGATCAGCGTCTGGGCGATCTGGCGCACGGCTCGGTCGCTGAACGACTCGCCGGTTGGGGCGGCGGCCTCGTCGTCGAGCTGCACCGGCGGCGGCTCGCCCAGCAGGCGGCGGGCGGCATCGCGCAGGAACTTGAAGGTGTCACCCTGCCAGCGCGCCGGGTTGGGCTCCGCCCGCCACCAGGGGGCCTCGATGGCCGGCCCCTGGTAGGGCGTGGCGATGATCTCAACGCCGATTTCATACAGCGCCTTCATGAGCTGCCACCAGGCGGGCGTGGCGCTGAAAGGCTGCGTCAGGTCGAGCGAGGCGGGGACGATCAGCAGCTTCAGGGCTCGCCCCCTTCGCCGCCCAGCAGGCGTTTGCGGCGGGCTTCCAGTGCGGCCTGCACATCCTGGGCGGAGGCGCGCTGCGTGGCTTCTTCTTCCAGCCGGCGGGCTTCTTCCAGCACCTGCGCTTCGGTCTTGATCTGCAGATCAACTTGCTCCGGCGCGGCGGGCGCTTCCGCCTCGGCCAGGCGGGCGGGCGGCGCGGCTTCCGCCTGCGCTGGGGGCGGCGCCGGGCGCGCCGCGGCCGCCGGGCGGGCAGCGGGCTGGGCGGCGCGGCGGCGCAGCGCGTCCAGCAGGTTGACGCTGGCCGACAGCCGGCCCAGGATGAGGCCGACGATCAGCGCGATCGCCAGCGGCACGATGTTCGTCAGGATGGTGCTGACCACGCCCAGCACCAGCAGCGCGCCGATGACGATCGCCGTCAGCGTCAGCACACTGCGCAGGTTGAGATCCTTCATCAGACCGCCTCCCCCTCATCATACTGAGCGCATTATAGCGCAGAACCGGGCGCGGTTCCCCCACCGATTCGCGCCGGGCGGGGTATAATGGCCGGCAGATCAATCATCGGCGGCAGTCGTTCCGCCCGCATCCAAGGACGGTAAGTTGTGGCGCCCATCATTTCCATTCGTGACATCGCCCAGTATGAAGGCCAGGAAGTCACCCTGCGCGGCTGGGTATACAACCGCACCGACAAGGGCAAGCTCCAGTTCATCCAGCTTCGCGACGGCTCCGGCATCGCGCAGTGTGTGGCTTTCAAGCGCGATCTCGACCCGGAGATGTTCGAGATCGCCAGCAAGCTGACGCAGGAGTCGTCGGTGATCGTCACCGGCGCGGTGCGCAGGGACGAACGCGCGCCCGGCATCCCCGGCGGCTACGAGGTGGGCATTCAGACGCTGCAGCTCATTCAGATGGCCGAAGAGTACCCGATCACGCCCAAGGAGCACGGCGTCGAGTTCCTGATGGATCACCGCCATCTGTGGGTGCGCTCCAGCCGCCAGTGGGCGATCCTGCGCATCCGCGCGACCATCGTCCGCGAAATCCGCAACTGGCTGGACGACCACGGCTATTTGCTGGTGGACACGCCGATCATCACGCCGGCGGCCGGGGAAGATACCACCACCCTGTTCAGCATTGATTACTTCGGCGAGCCGGCCTTTTTGGCGCAGACCGGCCAGCTCTACAACGAGGCCAACATGGCCGCCTTCGGCAAGGTGTACTGCTTCGGCCCCACCTTCCGCGCCGAAAAATCCAAGACGCGCCGGCACCTGATGGAGTTCTGGATGCTGGAGCCAGAGATGGCCTTCTTCTCGCTGGAAGACCTGATGGACATGGAGCAGACCTTCATCAGCCACATCGTCCAGCGCGTGCTGGAGCAGCACCCGAACGAACTCAAAATCCTAGAGCGCGACACCCGCCAGCTCGAAAACGTGCTGCCGCCCTTCCCGCGCATCAGCTATGATGAGGCGGTGGAACGCCTGAACCGGCTGGCCGACCAGACCGAAAACCCAGAACTGCGCGAGGGGCTGCGCATCCAGTGGGGGACGGACTTCGGCAGCCCGCACGAGACGGCCATCGCCGAGATGTTCGACAAGCCGGTGTTCGTGTATCACTTCCCGTCGGCCTTCAAGGCGTTCTACATGCAGCCGGTGGAAGGCCGGCCAGAAGTCTGCCGCAGCGTGGATCTGCTGGCACCGGAAGGCTACGGCGAGATCACCGGCGGCAGCGAGCGCATCTACGACAAGGAGCTGCTGGAGGAGCGGGTAGCGAAGATGGGCATCGGGCGCGAGGCCTACGCCTGGTATCTCGACCTGCGGCGCTTCGGCAGCGTGCCGCACGCCGGCTTCGGCTTGGGGTTGGAGCGCACCGTCGCCTGGATCTGCGGCCTGCCGCACATCCGCGAGACCATCCCCTACGCCCGGATGCTCAACCGGAAGTACCCGTAGGCCGGTTCAGCGCCGCTGCCGCCCGGTCGAGGATGGCGCGGGCGCGGGCGTCCCAGGTGTAGGCCGCCAGCGCGCGCGCTTGGGCGTTGGCCGCCAGCCGCGCCGTCAGCGCGGGATCGGCTTGCAGCCGGCGCAGCGCCGCCGCCAGCGCTGCCACGTCGCCGGGCGGCGTCAGCAGCGCCGTCTCGCCGTCCTCTACCACCTCAGCCAGGCTGGGCAGATCCGACGCCACGACCGCGCAGCCGGCGGCCATGTACTCAAACAGCTTCAGCGGCGACGCATAGTAGGCGAAATGTTCCGTCCACGGGAACGGCAGGACGCCGACGTCCAGCGCCGCCAGGTGCAGCGGCACGCGCTCCGGCGCCACCTGCCCGGCGTACACGAAGCGATCGGCGGGACGCCCCAGCGCCAGCCACCGCGCCCGCAGCGCCTCGGCCGCCGCCGCCGGCCCGCCCACCAGCGCCAGCGCCGCACCCTCCAGCCGCGCCGCCGCCTCGACCAGCGCCGCCGCGCCCTTGTCCATGCCCATCGTCCGCAGCTGGCCGACGTAGCCGATGATGAACGACCCCGGCGGCCAGCCGAGCGCCGCCCGCGCCGCCGCCCGGTCGGGCAGGCCGGCGAAGCGGGCGCGCCGGACGCCGTCGTGCGCCACCAGCACCCGCCCCGGGTCAGCCCCCAGCGCCGTCAGATCAACCGCCAGGCGGGCGGTCACTGTCACGATCGTCCCCGCCCGGCGGACGACCTGCCGCTGGAGCCAGCGCCCCAGGCGGCCCTGCGCCCGCTGATGCGCCTCATACACCAGCCGCCGCCGGGGCTTGAACAGACTGAGCACCAGCAGCGTCTGCTCGTCGCGGCTGTAGATCAGGTCGGCGCGGGTGAAGGCCAGACCGACCAGCGCCGACAGGATGAAGGTGGCGTACTGGAGGTAGAAGATCAGCCGCGCCGGCCAGTCGGAGCGCCCCGGCACCAGCGGCATCAGGTCGAGACACGGCAGCCGGCGCAGCCGGAAACAGCGGCGCACGCCGTAATGCGCCCACACATCGCGCACGCCGCGCAGCGCCGGCGGGTTGAAGCGCCGCGCCGCCCACAGCGTCACCTCGGCGCCCGCCTCGGCGAACGCCTCGCAGTTCTGCACGATCTGCAGCGCGTTAGCCTTCTCGCTGGGAACGCGGGCGTTGGCGAGGTACAGCAGCTTCATGCGCCCGCCTCCGGCTCGCCGGTCAGCAGCACGTTCACCAGCCGTTCCATCAGGCGCGGCAGGCTGTGGTCGGCGACCACCCGCGCCCGCAGCGCCGCGCCCAGCACCGCCCGCTCATCATCGGGCAGCCGCTTCAGCCGGACAAGGGCGGCGGCCAGCTTCCCCGGCGCGTCATGGGGGATGAGCAGCCGGTCAGCCCAGGGAGCTAGCACGGCAGCGAAGGCTTCGTTGGCCGTGACCACCGGCGTCCCGCAGGCCATAGCCTCCAGCACGGCTTTGTCCAGGCTGCCCGTCCGGCTCAGGTTGACCATCACATCGGCACGCCGGTACTCGTCCGCCACCTGGTCATAGGGGCGCGGGCCGGCGAAGGTCACCACGGCCTCCAGGCCGAGCAGGGTCACCTGGCGGCGCAGGCCTTCAGCGTAACCGGCGTCCTCCGGCGCGGCCTCGCCCACGATGCGCACCCGCAGGTCGCGCAGCTCCAGCCCGTGGTACAGCCGGTTCGCCGCCTCGACCAGCGTCTCCAGCCGCTTGACCGGCGCGATGCGCCCGACCGACAGCACGGTGAAGCGCGCATTGCCGGCTGCCGGCCGCGCCGCCGGCGCGAACTGATCGGTGTCGATCCCATGCCCCAGGACGCGCACTTTGGGGCTGGCCAGCCGGAAGCTCTCCGGCGAGGCGGTGACCACCCGCCCGACCACCCGTTCGGCCAACCGGAGGGTGCGGCTGACCGCCCCGTGGGTGTACCACAGCGTCAGCGGCACGCCGCGGGCGCACAGAGGCAGCGCGGCCAGCACGGCGAACAGGGGCGTCATGTGGGCGAAGGCGGCGGCGTAGCGCTCGCGCAGCAGCAGGCTGGACAGCCGGCGGTAGAACTCCAGGGCGCGGCGGGGTTCGCTGTACCCCTTCTCCTTGCCGATGGAGTACACGCGCACGTTGTCGGCGGTCGCCAGCCGCCCAGCGCGCATGGTCATCACATCCACGCGCGGGAAATAGGCCGCCAGGGCGTTGGCCCAGGCGCTAGTGAAGCCCAATACTGGGTCGTCGGCGTCGGTCGCCAGGTTGAACAGCAGCAGCGACTGGTCAGCGCACGGGGCCATGGGCGTTCAGACGTTCCTGAGCCAGCGCCAGCAGCCGGCGGTAGCCGTCCACATAGGCCGCCTCGGAGAAAAATTGGCGGGCGAAGGCCTGCGCACGTTCGCCCATCGCTTCGATGTCTGGGGCGTCCAGCGCCCGGCGCAGCGCCGCCGCCAGCGCGGGCACATCGCCAGGAGGGGCAAGCCAGCCGGTTTCGCCGTCCCGCACCACGTCTGGGATGCCGCCCACCCGGCTGCCTACAGCCGGCGTGCCGCACAGCATGGCCTCCACCAGCACCCGCCCCAGCCCCTCAGAAGTCGAGGGCAAGACGACCGCCCGGCACCGCCCGAAATAGCCGGCCAGCTCGCGCTGGCTGACCGCCCCGACGAACGCCACCCGGTCGCTCAGCCCCAGCCGCTCCACCTGGCGGCGCAAATCGGCGGCGTAATCCAGGTTTTCCGGTTTTCCAACCAGCCACAGTCGGGCATCCGGGTAATCGTCCGCCAATCGGGCGAAGGCGTCTATCAGGAAGTGGACTCCCTTG
>CALAJK010000099.1 GCA_937922795.1 uncultured Anaerolineae bacterium | reverse complement strand
CCCAGATGGCGCACCAGTTGATGGGCGCTATGAGCCGCAGCGGCGCCGCCAGCGACGGCAGCGGCGACAAGGCCTGAGCCGTCTCACTGCGCACTTAGGACGTTTTCATCCCCTTCGCCGTCCATCGCTCGGAGGGGATGTGTTTGTTTTTACAGCCCATGCGCCTGCTCTAGCAAAACGCGCCGCCGCGCCCGACCCTGATCAAGGCAATTCCCCCACTTTCTAGGGGTAGCCCTGGTTTGGTTGATGCTAGGATGATTTCACCAGATCCAGCTATCTAGACTCCACGCTGCCTCGGCTTGACATGCTGCCCGCGCGCATGAACCACCAGCGACATTCTAAGGCTCGAAACTGTCGTTACAGATCAGGGATGGCAGCGCCGAGGTTTGTAGAACCGTATGAATGTGACACACCTGAACACGCCCAGCGAGGTTGAAAACATACCAATGACTGAAAGCTTGAAATTGCAATCAGAACCGGCCGCCCCATCGGGAGTCAGGATGTCAGCGATAGCTTGGCACACGCTTGAAGCCGTCGACGCGCTCGCCCATCTAGAAGTGGACGCCGAAACTGGCCTGACGCCGGCGCAGGCGCAGGCGCGGCTGCGCCAGTGTGGACCGAACGAACTGGTCGAACGCGGGCTGAAAAGCCCGTTGATCATCCTATGGGAGCAGATCACCAACCCGCTGGTGCTGCTGCTCATCCTGGCGGCGGCCATTTCGGCCTTCCTGGGCAAGGTGGACAGCGTGGTCGTCATTCTGGCGATCGTCGTCCTGAATGCGCTCCTGGGGCTGGTGCAGGAATACCGCGCCGAACAGGCGATGGCGGCGCTGAAGAAGATGGCGGCGCCGCTGGTGCGCGTGCGGCGCGAGGGGCGGGTGCTGGATATCCCCTCGCGTGAGATCGTCCCCGGCGACATCGTGCTGCTGGAAGCCGGCAGCGTGGTGCCGGCGGACTCACGCCTGATCGAGTCGGCCAACCTGCGGGTGCAGGAGGCCTCGCTCACCGGCGAGTCGCAGCCGGTGGAGAAAGACCCGACGGCGCTGGAGACCGTCGATGTGCCGCTGGGCGACCGGCACAACATGGTCTTCATGGGCACGGCCGTCACCTATGGCCGCGGCCTGGCGGTCGTGGTCGAGACCGGCATGCGCACCCAGCTCGGCCGCATCGCCGAACTGATCCAGACGGTCTCCGCCGAGAAGACGCCGCTCCAGCGCCGCATGGCCGAAGTCGGCAAGGTGCTGCTGGTGGTGGCGGCAGTGGTCATGGCCATCGCTTTCGTCATCGGCGCGATCGTGGGCGAACCGCTGGAGACCGTCCTGCTGAATGCGGTGGCCATCGCGGTGGCGGTCGTGCCAGAGGGACTGCCGGCCGTGGTGACCATCGCCCTGGCGCTGGGCGCTCAGCGGATGCTGCGGCGGCGCGCGCTCATCCGCAAGCTGCCGGCCGTCGAGACGCTGGGTTCAGTGACCACCATCTGTTCAGATAAGACCGGCACGCTCACCGAGAACCGCATGACGGTGACGCTGGTCGATGTGGCTGGCCGCCGCGCCGACATCACCGAGGTGCTGAAAGGGGGAATGCCCGCCTTGATCGCCGCTAGTGGCTCCGCTGCGCCGCATACGGCCGCCCAGGCGCTGCTGCTGGCCGGCGACGCGCTGTGCAGCGACGCGGTGCTGGAACGCGACGCCGAAAATGCGGATGCATATCGCGCCATCGGCGACCCGACCGAGGGCGCGCTGGTGGTGGCCGCCGCCCGCTACGGCCTGTGGAAGCCGCACTTAGATCGCCTGCTGCGGCGGGTGGGGGAAGTGCCGTTTTCATCCGAGCGCAAGCGGATGACGACCGTCCACGCGCTCGACGAGGCAGTGACGCCCAGCCCGGCCGACACGATCATCGTCGAACTGATGCGCGCTCGCCAGGCTCCCTACATCGCCTTCACCAAAGGTTCGGTGGATGGTCTGCTGGACGTCAGCGACCGGGTATGGGTGGACGGCGAGATCGTGCCGCTGACCGCTGCTTGGCGTCAGCGAATTGAAGAAGCCAATAACCAGATGGCAGGCGATGGCCTGCGCGTGCTGGGCCTGGCCTTCACCCGGCTGAATGCGCTGCCAGCCAGTTGGGATCCCGAAACGGTCGAGCATAACCTGGTGTTCGTCGGCATGGTCGGCATCATTGACCCGCCGCGGACGGAAGTCAAGCAGGCCGTCGCAACCTGCAAACAGGCTGGCATCCGCCCGGTGATGATCACCGGCGACCACCCGCTGACCGCCTTCAAAATCGCCCGTGACTTGGAGATCGCCGGCCCAGATGATCGCGTGCTGACCGGCCACGACCTGAGCCGCATGTCGCAGGAGCAGCTTGAGGCGGTGGTCGAGCAGGTGGCGGTGTACGCCCGCGTGTCGCCAGAGCATAAACTGAACATCGTCCAGGCGCTGCAGAACCGCGGCCACATCGTGGCCATGACCGGCGACGGCGTCAATGATGCCCCGGCGCTCAAACGCGCTGACATCGGCGTGGCCATGGGCATCACCGGCACGGCCGTCTCCAAAGAGGCGTCCGATATGGTCATTCTAGATGACAATTTCGCCACCATCGTCAGCGCCGTCGAAGAGGGGCGCACCATCTACGACAACGTCCGCCGCTTCATCAAGTATCTGCTGGCCAGCAACACGGGCGAGCTGTTCGTGCTGCTGGCTACCCAGTTGGTTGCGCTGATGACCATCCCGCTGACCACGCTGCAAATCCTGTGGATGAACCTGATCACCGACGGCATCCCGGCGCTGGCGTTAGGCGTCGAGAAGGCCGAACGCGGCGGGATGCAGCGCCGGCCGTATGCCCCGAACGAGAGCATCTTCGGGCAAGGGATGGGCCGCCATATCCTGATCGTGGGCTTCTTGTTGGGGTTGACCGGCCTGCTGTTGGGCATCTGGGCGTTCAACAAGTATCAGGCGGAGGCCGCGCCGATGGCGGCGCAGTTGGGCATCAGCATGGAGCAGTTGGTCAAGGCGCAGCGGATCGAAGTTGATCTGAACGATGCCGCCGCCGTGGCACAGGAAGCAGCGGCCATTGGCATCACGCCCGACCAGCTTGAGCAGGCGCTGGCGCTGGAACACGGCATGAATTATAACCCGTACACCTGGAACACGATGGTGTTCATCTTTCTCACCATCGCCCAGATGGGGCACGCGCTGGCTAACCGCTCGCACCGCGAATCGACGTTCGTCATCGGTTTCTTCGGCAATCGCTTCCTGGTGCTGGCGGTCGCGCTGACCGTCGCGCTCCAGATGATCGCCATCTACACGCCGTTCTTCAACCACATCTTCAACACCACGCCGCTGACGCTGGAACAACTGGCGATCTGTCTCGTCTTGAGCACGATCGTGTTTTGGGGGGTGGAAGTGGAGAAGCTGCTCATCCGGCGCGGGGTTCTGAAAACGTAAGGCTGCTGCGCGGGCGGGGCTGCCAGAGCAGGCGCTCCGCCCACCCCCCAATAATCGGGGTGATGACAGCGAATGTCGCTGTTGTTTATGGAATACTAATGCAAGCCGCGTATAACAGAGAGGTGAAACGGCTATAGAGAGCGCTGTATTGCTAAACCTTCAGATTATAGATAGATGTAACGTGAGATCAGCAATGTGGAGTAGCAGCTATGCAAAGCGGTAACCTGGTGAAAACAACGGTCTTGCTGGCCGCCCTCACCGGCCTGCTGGTATTCATCGGTTCGGTCATCGGCGGCACAAACGGGATGATCTTCGCTTTCATCTTCGCCGTCCTGATGAACATGGGCGCCTGGTGGTTTTCAGACTCGATTGCGCTGGGCCTGAGCGGGGCGCGCGAGGTCAGCCGGGCAGAAGCACCCGAACTGCACCGCCTGGTAGAGTCCCTAGCACAGCGCGCTAACCTGCCCAAACCGCGTGTGTACATGATTGATAGCCCGGCGCCCAACGCTTTTGCCACCGGCCGCAGCCCGGAGCGGGGCGCCGTCGCCGTGACGACTGGCATCACGCAGCTGCTCAGCCGCGATGAACTGGCAGGCGTGATCGCCCATGAGCTGGCGCACATTCGCCATCGTGATACGCTCATCGCCAGCGTGGCGGCCACCATCGCCGGCGCCATCGGCATCATCGCTGATATGGCGCGGTGGGCGCTGCTGTTCGGCGGCTTCAGTGGCGACGATGACGACAACCCGCTTGGCCTGCTGGGCGGCATCTTGATGATCTTCCTGGCGCCGATCATGGCGCTGCTCATCCAATTGGCCATCTCGCGCTCGCGCGAGTATGCCGCTGACGAAGGCGGGGCGCGCATCGTGGGCGACCCCGAACCGCTGGCCAGCGCGCTGGAGAAGCTGGAATACTGGTCGCATCATCCGCAGGCGCAGATGCATGTCAACCCCGGCACGGCGCATCTGTATATCGTCAATCCACTGGCGGGCGGCGGGCTGATCGGCCTGTTCCGCACCCATCCGCCGACGGCCGAGCGCGTCGCCCGGCTGCGGGCGATGGCTCCAGCGCTCGGTTGGCGCCGGTCGCGCATGAGCATCTAAGGTTTTCAAGGTGTTCCGGCAGGCTGCCTTGCCCTTTTCAGGCCTGCCGGAACTTGACCCAACCAAGTTCACTTTTCTGAGGAAAGGGACACCTACATGTTATACGAAGAACTTCTGGAAATAGATGATCGGCAGCCGCGCCGCCGGGGCAAAGACCGCCGCCGGCCGGAACGAGCGCGGCTGGACTGGCGCGATCTGGCTTATTACGAAGAGTTGGCCGATTATTTGCCGAAGCGCGACCGCCGCGGTCGCGCCCTGATGGAAGATGAGCGGCTGGACGACCGCCGGCCTCGCCGCCGCGACGCCAAGCCCTGGCGCCGCCGGGGCGACCGCGAGGACAGCTAGCCGCTAGCAGGCTGATCGCGGCTCAATCTATCTAATCGCCTGATCGATCCCGCGCCTTTCGCGCCGACGGGCAGCGGGCAGATAGAGTCTGCTCTGAGTCAAGCAATCTATTCAGCGGCGGCAATTGAGAAACTTGAAATTGATCCGAGGCTACAAGGAGAACCATCTCGTGCAGTGTCCCGTATGCAGTGTAGAACTGCTTTTGTCTGAACGACAGGGAGTCGAAATTGACTACTGCCCCAAGTGTCGAGGGGTGTGGCTAGATCGCGGCGAACTCGACAAGATCATCGAACGTTCAGCCGAGTCAGCCATCCCGCCAGCTCCGGCCAGCGCGCCGCGCGGCGAGCACCGCGACTCCGGCGGGCGACGTTATGATGATGACGAGCGCCGTCAGTCTGATTCCGATTATCACAAGAAGCGCAAGCGCAAGTCGTTCCTCGACGATCTGTTCGACTTCTAAACCGCCCTGATCAGTAATGATCAGTAAAACGAAGGGACACGGCAAGCTAGCCGTGTCCCTCTGTTTTTTGTGCGTCTGGCCGCCAGCTCTCGCTGACCGCTAGGCTTCCATTTTCAGCGCCACGAAGTCGATTTCCAGCCGAACCTCATCGGCCACATTGGCCACGAATGGGACGGCGGGGATTGTCAGCCCGAAGTCGCGGTACAGCACGGTCGCCTGCGCTTGGCCTTCCAGCCGCTCAGGAGAGACCAGCGCTGCGGTCGTCTCAAACGTGACTTCGCGCGTGACGCCGCGCAGCGTCAGGTCGCCGGTGATCTGGAAAGTGACGGGCTGGCCGACTTCCACGCGCTCCGGCATCCCGCTGATGGCTTTGGGCGTGAAGTCGGAGAATTCGTACTGCGGTTCAGCCGAGAGCAGAATGCGGCTGCGCAGCGCGCGGTTGCGGTTTTCTTCATCCGTCACCAGCGTGCGCACATTGATACGGATGACGCCGACCTGCGAGTTAGCTGGAGCGGCGGTATCTACCAGAATATCACCGGCCACTTGATTAGTAGCGCCGACGACTGTCACCCGCTGGCCGCGCAGGTCTTCATCAATCAAAAAGCGCACCTGCGACTCATCCGGCGTGATGCGGAATAAGATAGGCGCGGTCGCCGCCGGTTCCGGCGTCGGCGCGGCGGCCTGGCTCTCGCCGGCGCTGGCGGCCAGCGTGGCCTGGAGCGCCGCATTGTCGGCGGCTAGCTGCGCCACTTGGGTCGACAGCGCCGCCACCCGCGCGTCGTCTGCTGCTGGCGTCAGCGCCAGCGTCGGCGCGCTGATCGGGGCGCTAGGTTCAGCCGTGCCGCCGGTCACCCAGATGAAACCGAGCACGCTGAGGACGCCGCTGGCGGCCATGAGCGCCAGGACGAGGATGATCCAACCTAGTCGACGGGACATTGTGCCCTCCTCATGTTTGAGTAAAATCACAGCCTTGGCATAGTCGGCTATTACCGTTAGGTCACGATTGACGCCGCCTTAGAATACGGTGAAGGACTGCTGAGCAGCGTTTGATCACAGTACTTCGGTCATGCTGCCCCCGACGCTGGTACTGTGTGGGCTACCTGGAGACTTGATTCCCAAACTGATTCTCTGTACCTTGTGAAAGTATTGATTCAGTCAGGAGATACTGCCGCATGAAAATCGTAACGATTTGGCTCCTGGCGCTGTCGATCGTGTTTGCGCTCAATGCCGAGTCGCCAGCGCTGGCCGATGATCATCGCCCGCTGCGGCAGTTAGCGCAGTCTTTCGGCTTCTACATGGGCGCGGCGGCTGAGCCCCACCTGCTGACGCGAGACCCACAATATGCATCAGTGCTGGCGACTGAGTACAACGGGCTGACGCCGGAAAACGCGCTAAAGTTTAGATCGCTCAGCCCGGCGCGCGGCGTCTATGACTTCCAACCCGCCGATGCTCTCATCACCTTCGCCGGCCTGAACGGGATGCGCGTGCGCGGGCATACGCTGGTCTGGCATGAGCAGCTCCCGACCTGGTTCACTCAGGGGCGCTTCAGCCGCGACGAACTGCTGGCGCTGCTGGAGAACCACATCAAAACGGTAGTGGGCCGCTACCGGGGGCGGATCGCCGCCTGGGATGTCGTCAACGAAGCGCTCGACTTTTTGGGCACGCTGCGCTTCACGCCCTGGCTGACCGGCATCGGGCCAGAGTACATCGAGCTGGCGTTCCGGTGGGCACACGAGGCCGACCCGAACGCGCTGCTGTTCTACAACGATTACGACATCGAGGGGCGCTCGCTCAAGTCACAGGCCATGTACAACCTGGTGAAAGATCTGCTCGAACGCGGCGTGCCAATTCACGGCGTGGGTTTCCAGATGCATGTGGGGCTGCATCGCCCCCCGAACATCGCCGATGTGCGCGCCAACATGGACCGGCTGGCGGCGCTGGGGCTGAAGGTGGAGATCACCGAGATGGACGTGACCACCTGGGCCGGCACGGGAACGCTCGAAGAACGTTTGCAGGCTCAAGCGCAGATCTACCAGCAGGTGCTGGAGCTGTGCGTCACACACCCGGCCTGCATCGGCTTCACCACCTGGGGCTTCACCGACCGCTATACCTGGATTCCGAAGCATATCGGCCGCCCGGATATTCCCCTGCCGCTGGATAAGGATTACCTGGCCAAACCGGCTTATCGAGCGCTGTCGGCGGTGCTGGCCGCGCATGTGCCGCCTCCATCGCCCAGCGGCCCGGCGGTGGCGATCGAGGTCAGCCCCGCCAGCGGCGTCGGGATGCCGGTGTTCGTCACCCTGCGGCTGCACGACGTGACCGACGTATACGGCCTCCAGACGCGCTGTCAGGCCGATCCGAACGTGTTAGAGGGCATCGCGTTTCTAGAGGGAGATGGCTTTCAAGCCGGCAATAGTCTCGTGGTTGACTCGGGTTTTAACGCGGCAGATGGAAGCTGGTTAGTGGCCGCCAGCCGGCTGAACCCGCATCCGCCGATCACCGGTGATGGGATGGCGTTCGGCCTGGCATATCTGACGCGCGCCGCCGGCGATGCGGAGATCGCCTGTGAGGTGCTGGTCTCGGACAGCGATGGCCGCGCCCTGCCGCTGCCGGTGATCGGCGGGGTCAGCGCGCCGCCTCAACCTGCATCTACAGCGGTCTCCAGAATCGCGGGGCTGGCCATCAGCCAGCGCGCCCGCGACAATGGCGGCATTCAGGTGCGGTTAGAAGCGGGGGATCGGGTGATCGGCGAACAGGTCACCCAGGCTGACGGCGCTTTCCAGTTCACCGACGTCGCGCCGGGCATCTACCGGCTGCGTCTAGCGGCTGTTGGCAGGCTGCCAGTGCTGCTTACAGCCACGGTGACGCACACCGATCAAGCGGTGGGATTACAGCCGGTGCTGCTGCCGGCCGGGGATACGACCGGCGACGCGCGCATCGATCTGGCGGACGCGGGCTTCATCGGCGCGAACTTCGGTCTGCCGGCGCCGCCTGCCCCCTCTGGCGTCGATTTGAACCAAGATGGACAGGTCGATGTAGCTGATCTGGTATTGGTCGGACGCAACTTCGGGATGATCGGGCCGATCAGTCAATAACGCGCCGCCGGTCTGTCACAGCACAGCCAACACTTCCGGATGCAGCGCCAGATGAAAAGCGTTGCGCAGCCGAGGCGTGGCGCTCAGATGGTTGCCGCGCAGCGCCTCGCGGATCATCATCACAGCGTCCGCCAAGTCGCAGGCGGCGGCGAAGTCCAGGCCGAACCGATTCCAGCACGACACGAAGTTCCAGCGCCCCCGCCCGGTCAGCACCAAAATGCTGCGGGCGTGGACGTCCAGCCCGGCTGCGATGTCCGTCCAAGCATCGCCCACCATGAAACTCTGCGCCAGATCGAGATTGTAATCGCTGGCCGCCTGGCGCAGCATGCCCGACGCCGGTTTGCGGCAGCTGCAGTTTTCATGGTTGTCATGCGGGCAGTAGTATACCTGCGTGATCAACCCGCCGGCGCGCGCAATCTCGTCCAGCATCCGACTGTGAATCTCTTCGAGCTGTTCGACTGTCACCAGGCCGCGGTTGATGATCGCCTGGTTGGTGACGACGAAAATCGGCAGCCCGATCTCGGTCAGCACGCGGATGCTCTCCAACGCGCCGGGGACGAACTCAAACTCGTCCCAACTTTTCACATGATCAGCTCGGTTCTGGTTGATGACGCCGTCGCGATCGAGGAAGATGGCTGGCGTTTTGTCAAACATGGTTTTCTCCCCTCAGACATCTATCGGACTGGCTGAGGAGCCGCCTGAGCCTGAGCCATGCGCAGCGCTAGCAGGCGTTCGCAAATGGCGTGCTCCAGCATCAGATGGACGTCTTCAACCATCGCCATCACATCGCTGGGCACATGCACTGCGATATCGACCATCGGTTTAAGCTGACCGCCATCGTAGCCGCAGAAGCCGACGGTGATCGCGCCGGCTTCGCGCGCGACCTGCACAGCGTTGAGCACGTTGCGGCTGTTGCCGCTGCCGCTGATGCCGATGGCCACGTCGCCGGGGCGCACCAGCGGCGCCAACTGCTCGGCGAAGATCGCATCGTAGCCGATGTCATTGCCCAGGGCGGTCATGATCGAGACGTTATCAGTGAGCGCCACCACGCGGAAGCGGGGTAGGCCGGGCACGATCGTGCGTTTCGCGAGGTCGCAGCCGAAGTGAGTGGCGGTGGCTGCGCTGCCGCCGTTGCCGAAGATGAACACGGTTTGGCCGTTCTGGCTGGCTGTCAACAGCGCTTCGACGACTTGGTCTACAGCCTCAAACGGGATCTGGTCGAGCAGCGCTTGAGTGGCGCGGAAATAGTGGCGAATATCCACGAAAGCCCCCCGATAGACAAAAATGATCTGGGCGATGAGGACGTGCTCTCACTGCCTATCGTAGAGACCGTCACCTTGCGAACACCCAAAACTGCGCCTAACAAGGCGCAGCGCGGGTGACAGCGGGGCTTTCAGTGCGGTTCAGTCAACGAACCGATATTTCACCAGCGTCCACAGCGCGATCGGCGCATCTGTCCATTTGATCTTTTTGCCCTCAGACCACTCGCGCCCGTTGTACGAGATCGGCACTTCGTAAATGCGAATGCCCTGCTTGAGGATCTTGGCTGTGATCTCCGGCTCAAATTCGAAGCGGCGGGCATGAATGACCATATCGCGCACGACTTCGGCGCGGAAGACTTTGTAGCAGGTCTCCATATCGCTGAGGATAGCGTTGTACAAGATGTTCGTCACCAGCGTCAGCAGCTTGTTGGCGACCATGTTCCAGAAGTTCATCGCCTTGCGCGGCCCGCCCAGAAAACGCGAGCCATACACCACTTTGGCAATGCCCTCCTCGATGGGGCGCAGCAGCAGCGGGTACTCGCGCGGGTCATATTCGAAGTCCGCATCCTGAATGAGCAAGATGTCGCTGGAAGCCGCCGCAAAGCCGGTCACCAGCGCCGCGCCTTTACCCTGGTTGCGCTCATGGTAGATGATGCGCACGTTGGGGCGGTTTTCGGCCTCGATGCGCTGGAGCACCTCGCGCGTGCCGTCGGTCGAGCCATCATCCACGATGATGATCTCGTTGGCCAGGCCGACGGCTTCCACCCGCCGGAGAATCTCCTCAATGTGATTGACCTCGTTGTAGCACGGGATCACCACCGCCAGCGTCAGTTTGCGGTGGCGCATGGCTTCGCGCGCTTGATCAAGATAGATCTGCATAACCGTCATCGGCGCACACTCCTCAACCGATACCACTGATGCCGCCCCAACACTCTCTTCTGAGATAGTCGCATCAGGTCATGTAAACCTTAGCTGACGGTTGGACTACGGTCATCTGTGCAGAACGCCTAACAAGGGTATACTGGTGTTAAACTGTCCTTCCAGTGAGCGGGGCATTATGGCACAGCGTTGGGGATTCATCAACACGCAGCGAATGCGACCGGGAGAGTAGGCAATGTTGAAGCGCATACGGGCACTCATTGCGCTGACGGCTGCCGTGCTGACCTTCGGCGGGTTGGCCGGCACGATCCAGGCCCAGGAATTCGGGACGAACTGGACGGGGGTGTTCTTCGCCAACACCCAAACGCCCCCCACTACCGGCGGCGTGGTCGTGGCGGGTATCAATGGCCTCAACTTCAACTGGGGCACCGGCGTGCCCATCGTCAACGGCGTCGCCGTGCCGGGCATCGGCGCCGACAACTTCGCCGCCCGATTTTCATCCACACAGACCTTCGCCGCCGGCACCTACACCTTCACGGTGCGCTCAGACGACGGCGTGCGGGTGTTCATTGATGGCGTGCTGGTGCTCGACAAGTTCATCCCCCGGCCGGCTACCACCGACACCTTCACCTATAATTTCACCGCCGGCCCACACAGCCTAGTCGTCGAATATTTCGAAAACATTGATCAGGCTGAGCTGAGCGTGTCATGGGCGTTTGGCGGGGTGCTGCCCACCCCCGGACCGACCAACACGCCCGCCCCGACTGCCCTGCCGCCCATTCCGCCCGGCGCGCTGCGGGCGACCGTGATCCGGGCGTCGGTGCTGAACGTCCGCGCCGCGCCCTCTGTGTTTTCTGAGCGTCTGGGCGCTATCCTGCGTGGGCAGACCTACCAGGTCGTCGGGCGCGACCCACGCGCGCGCTGGTTCCTGCTCCAGCTCAGCGACAAGCAGGCCTGGGCGTTCGGTTACTACCTGTTCATTGACGGCAACGAGTTCAACGCGCCGGTCGTCAGCACCTTCACCTTGACCGGCAATCCAGCGGCTTCGGCCGTCTCCGGCGTAGTGGCGCAGTCGTTCGCCACCGTGCGGCTGCGCGCCCAGCCCACCATCTACTCTGAGCAGATCGGGCGCGTCACCTGGGGCGGCGCCGTCGGCGTCGTCGGGCGCACGCGCGCCGGCGACTGGTGGCAGGTGGTGTGGAAGGGAACCACCGGTTGGGTGGCGTCCGGTTACTTCAAGGTGGTGGAGGGCAACATCGAGAACGTGCCGATCGTCCAGCCTTGATCACGCCGGCTCATGGGCGAGGCCGCCGGCTGACCGCCAGCGCGATCGTCCAGCCCAGCCAGGCCAGGCCGCCGATGACGAACGGCCACGGCCACCAGCCGGGGTGAAAGCTGAAGACCACGCGGCTCTCCCCCGCCGGCACGCGCACAGCGCGGAACATGACGTTTGCCCGGTAGACCGGCGCGGGCTGGCCGTTCACCTCGGCTGTCCAACCAGGATAGTAGGCGTCTGTCAGGATGAGGTAAGCGTCTGACGGCGCGCGCGCCTCCAGCTCGATCCATTCGGGGGTGTAGGCGCTCACATCAACCGAAGTGCCGCCAGCGGACGACAGCGCCGCCGCCGGCGCGTCTCCATGGATGACGGCCATCTGCGCGGGATCGAAGGCCGGGTCGCGCAGGATTTGCAGCGCCCTCTCGCCGCCTTCCCAGGTGTCGGGCACGATCAGTACCTGCGTGACGATGAACGCTCGCGGTAGAACGTCCAGGTTCTCGTAGAGTTTAATGTCGCTGGACAACCGCCGCCGCCATGGGCCGAGGGTGAGCTGCTGGAAGTCGTCGGTGCGCTCGTCCACCAGCGTCAGCGCTCGCAGCCGAACAGGCGTCACCCCTGCCAGCCGAATCGCGGCCAGCGCCGCCGGCCGGACGAATGCCAACCGCGCCCGCCAGAAACCGCCCACCGCTGCCGGCTCGCCTTCCAACATCAGATCAACTGCCCCGCCGCCGGCGGGCGTGACCTCGGCGGCAGGCGGCGCACATGCTCCCTCATCGCAGGCATACAGGATATCTAGCGCTGTAGCCTCAAACGCCGGGACATCGCGGATAGACCGCATCTCGCCCGGCATCAGCCGCATCTCAAACTGAGTATCGTAGGCGACGTCCTCATGCCATAGATCGTACACTTTGTCGGTGATCAGATAGCGCGCGTTGGTCAGGTTCAGCCAGCGCTGGTCAGGCAGACAAGCGCCACGACAGTCTGGGCGCGCCAGAAGTTCGCGCAGGCGGCCGTCAATCGTGCGCAGTTCGCCCGGCGGCAGCAGCAGCGAGGTGAACTGGGTGTACCAGCCGGTGGGCAGTAGGCCGCCGTCGAAACCGTCTATGCTCGGCACGCCCCAGACCAGCGGCAGGTTCGGCGACAGCACTTCGCGCTGTTTGACCGTCACCAGCGCCAGCCGCGTCGCCCGTTCAGACAGGCCGGCGGCGCGGTAGCGGGCAGTCAGCGCGTCCAGGTCGCCGGGGTCGAACAGGAGCTGGCTGATGCTCAGGATGCGCCCCGGCGGCCGCTCGTCATCCCCGAACGCCTGAAGCTGGTGAATGGTGAACCGCCCGGCGCTCCAGGAGTCAGGCGGGATCAGCTCGTTGTAGGGCAGCGTCCGCGCCGCGGCCAGCAGCTCGATCACAGCCGCCGCGCCCAGCAGCGCCGGCAGCGCCCGGCTCCAGGGGGCGCGCGCGCCGTGCCAGCGCAGAAGCGTCAGTCCGGCCGCCAGCGCCGCCGCCGCCAAGCCCCACCCCGTCAGCGTGCGCTCCGTCGGCAGTGCCGGCCCGATGACGTCGGCGGCTGTCCGGTCGGCCAGGTGCGCCGCCCCCGCCAATCCAGCGATGACGACCGTGAGGACGAGCCAGACGCGGCGCGCGATGCGCGGCTGGACGAGCAGCGCTTGCAGCCCCAGCCCCGCCAGCATCGCCGCCGCCAGCGCCGCCAGCGCCAGCCAGCGCGCCGGCACGCGGAAGAAGTTGAAGCCGGGCAGCCCGGCCAGCGGCCAGTACAGCGGGTTGTACAACCCCAGCGCCAGCCCGATGCCGAGCAGCAGCAGTCCCACCCAGCGCCAGCGTGCCCGGCCGCCGGCCAGCGCCCCGACGACCGCCAGGCCCAGGCCGACGACGCCGATGTAAGCCACGTATTCGCCGAAGACCCAGCCGTCATAGCTGGGCAGCAGCCCGCGCCCGATGATGAGCGGATTCAGCGAGAACGCCATGGCCTGCTGCGGGTTCAGCCCGCCGCTGCGGTTTGAGCTGCCGATCAATTCCAGCGTGGGCAGAAGCTGCGGGACGGCCAGCAGCAGCGCACCCGCCCCCGCCAGACCGATCTGCCCGACGGCGCTCAGCTCCGCCCACAGCCGCCGGCTAGCGGATCGCTGCGCCTCGGCGAACGGGGACAGAAGCCCGTAAACTACCAGTCCTAAGCCGGTGATGAACACCGTCTGTGGATGTCCTGCCAGCAGTTGGAGCGCCAGCCCGCCCGCAAGCTGCAGCCTATGCCGCAGTCGGGCGCGGCGATCCGAGGCCTTCAGCCCCGCGTCCGCCAACAGGAACAACCAGGGCAGCCAGGCTAGCGCTTGAAACTGGTTGATATTTTCGACCTTGCCGCCCAGGTAGCCGCCCAGTCCGAAGACTCCCGCCGCTGCCAGCGCCGGCGCAGCCGCCAGCCCCAGCGCCCGCCGTCCCAGCCGGTACGCCCCGATCAGCGCCCACAGCAGATGCAGCAGCAGGCTGAACGTCACGCCCGTTGGCACAAACAACGGCGTTATCAGCCAGTTGGGGGGGTAGAACGTCCCCAACTGGCTGTTGGCCAGCAGCGGCACACCCATGAACAGGTCAGGCGACCACAGCGGCAGACGTCCACTCAGCAGCGCCGCATTCCGGACTGCCCAGTAAGGGTAGAAATAGCTGTAGACATCGCCGCGCCCCAGGATCAGACCGCTGAAGATCAAACGCTCAAAACCGATCAGCGCCAGCGCGGCCAAGACGCCATACGGCCAGGCGGCGGCGAAGCGGCGAAAGCTCATGGCCGGAAAGCAGGCGGCGTCTTTACTTGGGCTGCATCCGCAGCGCCCCGTCCAGGCGGATCACCTCGCCGTTGAGCATCGGGTTCTCGATGATGGCCTGCGCCAGATGGGCGAACTCGGCCGGCCGCCCCAGCCGCGACGGGAACGGCACCTGCGCCCCCAGCGACTGCCGCGCCTCTTCAGGCAGCGCGCCCATCAACGGCGTGTCGAACAACCCTGGCGCGATGGTGACCACGCGAATACCGCTGCGCGACAGGTCGCGGGCGATCGGCAGCGTCATGCCGACGATCCCGCCCTTCGAGGCCGAATAAGCCGCCTGACCGATCTGCCCATCGAAAGCTGCTACCGAGGCCGTGTTGATGATCACCCCTCGCTCGCCTTCTTCGTTCGGCTCATTGGCCGACATGCGCGCTGCCGCCAGCCGGATGACGTTGAACGTCCCGATCAAGTTGATCTTGATGACGGTCTCGAACAGTTCCAGCGAGTGCGGCCCCGCCTTGCCGACGGTGCGTTCCGCCCAGCCGACGCCGGCGCAGTTGACGTTGATGTGCAGCCCGCCGAAGGCCTCCTCGGCTGCGCGTATGGCGGCCTGCACGTCCGCCTCGCTGGTCACATCGGCCTGGGCGAAACGCACCGCATCGCCCAGTTCGCCGGCTAGCTTCTGGCCTTTATCCGCGTCGCGGTCGAGGATGACGACCCGCGCCCCCTGCACCACGAAACGCCGCACGCAGGCCTCGCCCAGGCCCGACGCGCCTCCGGTCACTAACGCTGTTTTTTCCTTCAGCTCCAAAGCTCAGCTCCTTAAAACTCTAGTGATCTATACTTTCCCCATCTGCTCGACGGAGAAATCTAACGCCACCACATACGAGTCATCAATGCCCAGGAGTTTCATCAAGCGCGAGCGCCCATGCTCATCTTCCGTTTCAAACGGTTGGACTTTCAGCCGCGGCGTCAGCCCGTGATGCGCCAGCACCCGCGCCATGCGCTCCGCCGCCGGCTGCGGCATGACGCCTAACACGCCCGCGCCGGACGCCAGCAGGTTCGCCAGCGGCTGGCTCCGGTTGATGTCGGCGGCCAGCTCACGCCATGGCCCGAACGTCAGCACATACGCCTGATGAACGTCCAGCACCAGCTCATAGATGCTGCGGCTGGGCTGGCCTTCAAAGCCGACGACGACGCGCGGCGTGTTATGGTGCAGCAGGATCGGATGTTCATCGGCGAAGAATAATTGGCCGAATACGCCCAAGCTCAAGCGGTGCTCGCGCACGCCCAACGCCCGGATGACGTAAGCGCTGCGTTCGCGCAGCCCCTGCGCCGCCGCGTCGTAGCGGGCAGTTTGCACGATGAGCTGGATCTCATTCGGCACGCCGCCCATCTGCGCCATGAGCAGGATGCCATAGTCATCTTCGTCTTGAAGCTGGCTGAGGAGCTGTTCCCGCCGGGGCATGGAGCGCTCGCTCAGGTGGTGGGGCGCAGCCGGCTGATGAACCAGTCGGGCGCCGGATGGCCGGCGGCGCGCAAGTCTTCGACGACAGCGTCAACAGGATACGCCACCCGCCGCAGCTCGACCGTCAGCTGTCCATCCTCAAACGTGAACAGTCCCCACTGCGCCAGCCCCGGCGTCTCGAACGACAGGCCGACGCTGCCCACATTCACGACCCGCCAGCCGCCTAGATCGCGATCCATCTGCCGGTGGATGTGGCCGCCAATGGCCAGCCGCCCTTCGCGGTCGAGCAGATAGTCGCGCGCCTGTTCGTCAGGTGTGTCCGGCAGCAGCATGGCCTCGTCGTCGCCAGGGACGGCGTGGTAGCCGATGACCTGCCCGAAGCCCGGCGCTTCCAGCGCCAGCTCGCGCCCCAGAATGTCTTTTAGATAGGTGTAGTCGCTGAAATCAAGCTGGCTCAGCCCCCAGTTCAGCACCTGGTCGCGCATATTCCAGTCGGCCACGCGTTGGTACATGGCCGCCTCGTCCGCCGCCGGCGGCGTCTTCATGCGCTCGCCGGTGACCAAATAGCGATCGGTATTGCCGCCGATCACCTTGAAGGTTTTGCCCTCATCAGCTTCGGCCAGCGCCTTCAAACGCCGGATACAGGCTGCTGGGCGCGGGCCGAAGGCGGCCAGGTCGCCCAGACACCAGGTCACGTCGGCGCCGCCGAGCGCGGCCAGATCGTCCAGCACCGCGTCCAGCGCGGCCAGATTGCCATGCACGTCCGAAATCACCGCTAACCGCATCGCCGTGTGCCCCTTCCAGGGTATGATGAACCGGCTCAAGGCTACTGCATTTGCGGCCAAACTG
>CALAJK010000098.1 GCA_937922795.1 uncultured Anaerolineae bacterium | reverse complement strand
ACCCCGACGCCGTTTTCGACGCCGCTGCCGGCCGTGCCCACGGCGATCCCGCCCGGAGACCCCGGCAACCCGGTGCGGATGCTGGTCGTGCCGGCGGGCCCGGCCAGCGCTGCGCGCGGCGCGGTTGCCGATGCGCAGGCTGCGCTGCAAGACCAGTCCGGCCTAGAGCTAGAAATCCAGACCGTCGAGCGCTACGCCGAAGCGCTGGCCGCCTTGTGCGAATCTGCCAGCGGGCGCGTAGCCGTGGCCTGGCTCAATGCGCCGGCCTACATGGCCGCTCGCGCTCAATCGTGCGGCCAGCCGGCGCTTCAGGTGCAGCAGGGGCGCAGCGCCGATGCCCGCACCGGCCAGGCGGTAGAGATCATCGCAACGCGCGGCACCATCAGCACGGTCAGCGCGCTGACCGGACGCAGCTTCTGCCGTTTGAACCGCCAGGACTTCTGGACCTGGCTGGCGCCGTCGTTGATGATGCGCGCCAGCGACCTCGACCCGGTCAGCAGCTTGCGGGCGATCACAGACTTCGACGACCTGCCCAATCTGATACGCGCTGTGGCTGAAGGTGACTGCGACGCGGCGGGCATCCCAGCCGGGACGCTGGACGAACTGGCCGGCGATCTAGGCAGCGCTGTTCAACAAGTGCGAGTCATCGCCACATCCGTCGAATTCCCATTTGCGGTGTTGATGCTCCCGCCGGAACTGCCGCTGGACAAGCGCACCGCGCTGGTCGACGGGCTGCGGGCAGCGGCGGCCAGCACCAACACCGCTGTCCTGCTGCGGCCGCTGTTGGGACAGACGGCTTTGCTGCCGGTCACCGCGGACGACTTCGCGGACTTAGAAGCCTTCATGACCCGCACTGGTCTGGACTTCACACTGTTAGGCAGTTGATGCCCAACCTGGCCGTCATCATCGTCACCTGGAACGTCCGCTCGCTGGCGCTGGAGGCGATCAGAAGCCTGACCGCCGACCTAGATGCGCACGACCTGGAAGCCGACCTTTACGTGGTGGATAACTGCTCGACAGACGACACGCCGCAGGCCGTAGCTGCCGCCTACCCACAGGTCAAGCTGATCGCCAGCCCCGTCAATCTGGGCTTTGCCGGTGGCAATAACCGGGCGCTGCGGGAGATCGGGTTTGGCAGCACGCCAACCGAAGCGCTGCCAGAGGCTGTCTACCTGCTCAATCCAGACACGGTGACGCTGCCCGGCGCAACCTTAGGGCTCTACGAGGCGCTGATGGCTGACCAGCGCGTCGGCTTAGTCGGTGCGCAGCTTGCGTATGGCGATGGGAGCTTTCAGCACAGCGCCTTCAGCTTTCCGGGGCTGCGTCAGTTATGGGCTGAGTTCTTCCCAACCCCCGGCCGATTCATCGAAGGCCGCTTTAATGGTCGCTACCCTCGCAGCCTATACGCCGCTGGCAAGCCTTTCCGCGTGGACTGCGTGCTAGGCGCTGCTATGATGCTGCGGCGAGAAGTCATTCAGCAAACTGGCATGTTCGACGAGCAGTTCTTCATGTACTGCGAAGAGATTGACTGGGCCTGGCGCATCGCCCGCGCCGGCTGGCAAACTTGGTGCGTCCCAGCGGCGCGCGTCGTGCATCTCGGCGGCCAAAGCGCCGACCAAATCCGGCCGCAGAGCGTCGTCAATCTGTGGACGAGCCGCCTGCGGCTGTACCGCAAACACTACCCGCCGTGGAAACTGGCGCTGGCGCGGCGGCTGGTGGCTGCCGGCATGCGCCGCCGGCTGCATGCCCTACCCCACACTGCCGACGCTGAACCTCTGCGCCAAACCTATCAAACGATCATTCATCTGGCCCAATCGCATGACGACTCTGGCAGCCATCATCCTGACGTGTAACGAGCAGGCGCACATCGCCGACTGCCTGGCCAGCGTCCAATTCGCCGACTGGACGCTGGTCTTCGACTCGTTCAGCACGGATGATACGGTAAAGCTGGCTGAAGCCGCCGGCGCTGAAGTGCGCCAGCGCCGCTTTGACCATTACGCCGCCCAGCGCAACGCCGCCCTGGAAGCGGCTGCTGGCCGCGCGGATTGGGTGCTGTTCGTAGACGCCGACGAGCGCGTGACGCCCGAACTGGCCGCCGAAGTCCGCCAGGTGATCGAGCAGCCGGCATACGCTGGCTGGCGCATCCCGCGCCACAATTACATCTTCGGTCGGCTCACGCGCGGGGCGGGCTGGTATCCTGACTACCAGACGCGGCTGCTGCGCGTCGGCGCTGCCCGATACGACCCGGCGCGCCCCGTGCATGAGTTAGTCCTGCTGGATGGTCTGGAAGGCACCCTGACCGGACATTTCATCCACTACAACTACCGCGACGCCGCGCAGTTCGCCGCCAAACAGCGGCGGTACAGCGCCTACGAAGCGCACAGGTTGTTTGAGCAGGGCGTCAGACCAAAGCCGCAAAACTATATCCTACAGCCCTGGCGGCAGTTCTGGTGGCGCTTCATCACGCTCCACGGTTACCGCGATGGGCTGCACGGCCTGCGTCTGAGCGCCTGGTTGGCCTGGTATGAGCTGCGCAAGTACTGGCTGCTGCGCGGCCTGTGGCGAAATGAACGAGGATGAAGCACATGGAATTCACGCCGCACCCTGGCTTCGTGCTGTGGTTCACCGGCCTGTCCGGCGCCGGCAAGACCACGCTGGCGCGCGCGGTCGAGGCGGAACTACGGGCGCGCGCCATGCGCGTTGAAGTGCTGGACGGCGACATCGTCCGCCAGCAGCTCACGCGCGACCTGGGGTTTTCAAAAGAGGATCGCGACCAGAACATCTTACGAGTCGGCTTCGTCGCTCAACTGCTCAGCCGCAATCAGGTGGCAGTGCTGGCAGCGTTCATCTCGCCCTACCGCGACACACGCGCGCGCGTGCGCGCGCAAACGACTCATTTCATCGAAGTGTTCGTTGACGCGCCCTTAGAAGTCTGCGCCGCTCGCGATACCAAAGGGCTGTACGCCAGGGCGCTGGCCGGCGAAATCCTTCATTTCACCGGCATTAGCGATCCATACGAAGCGCCCGAAGCGCCTGAGATCCATCTGCGCACCGATCAATTGACGGTGACCGAATGCGTCCAGATCATCCTCAGCGCGCTGGAGGCGCGCCGGCTGCTGCCCCCGGCGCGCTGAGCCACACCCACCTAGGCCGCTTCCGGCGCGGGTTCGCCCCGGCGGCGCAGAAACTTTTCCATTTCGACCGCGAACAGGATCAGCGAAGCGATGCCAATAGTGAATACCAGCTCGGAAGCCGATAACGGCTCGGTCTCGAAGGCAGTCTGCAGAAACGGCACATAGACGACCGCGAGCTGCAGCAGAAACGTAGAGAGTACCGCCCCCAGCAGCAGCCAGTTCTTGCTGAACCACACCCGGAAGAACGAAGCCCGGTCGCCGGCGTGAATGGCCATGATATGAAAGATTTGCCCTAGCGCCAATACCGTGAAAGCGATGGTGCGCGGCAGTTGTTCAGCTTCACCTACCAGGCCGCCGCTGCCCGTTTCGGCGGTGGCTTCATCATTCTCATGCGCCAGCAGGCGCACCACACGTTGTTCTGGCGTGAGCAAATCCCAATCGCCGGGCACATGCGGCGCATCCACGATCGGCGCCAACTGCGCCGCGCTCATGTGCTCCAACCCCAACGTCGGGCTGAGCGGATCCATGCCGTGGGTCGTGTAGCCTAGCACATAGCTGACCAGGGTGATCGTAGTCAGCAGCAGCGATACCCAGATGATATGGCGGCCCATGCCGCCGGCGAAGATGCTCTCCTTTGGCGGACGTGGTTTGCGGCGCATGACGCCCGGCTCGGCCGGCTCAAACCCGATAGCGATAGCCGGCAGCCCATCGGTCACTAGATTGATCCACAAGATTTGAATCGCCAGCAGCGGGATTTTCAGCCCGATCAACAGCGCCAGGAACATGACCAGAATCTCGCCCACATTGGAACTGAGCAGATACTTGATGAACTTGCGGATGTTGTCGTAGATCACGCGTCCTTCCTCAACCGCAGCCACGATCGAGGCGAAGTTGTCATCTGTCAGCACCATATCGGCAGCGCCTTTGCTCACATCCGTGCCGGTGATGCCCATCGCCACGCCGATGTCCGCCTGTTTGAGCGCCGGCGCATCATTGACGCCGTCGCCCGTCATCGCCACGATTTCATCCTGGCTCTGCAGGACGCGCACTAAGCGCAGCTTGTGCTCCGGCGACACCCGCGCAAACGCTGAAGTCTGACGAAACGCCTCCAGCAGCTCGGCATCGGACATCGCATCAATTTGAGCGCCGGTGATCGCCTTCTGTCCTGGCAGCAGAATCCCTAAATCAAGGGCGATGGCTTCGGCCGTCAGCGCATGATCGCCCGTGATCATGACGGGACGAATGCCCGCTGCTCGCGCCGTGGCCACTGCCGCTTTCGCTTCAGGGCGCGCCGGGTCTACGATGCCGACCAGCCCTAACAGACACAGATCGCGTTCGAGCTCCGGCTTGAGTTCGACCGGCAGAACCTGCAGCGGTCGGTAGGCGATGCCCAGGACGCGCAGACCCTGCGCTGCCATCTTGTCAACCTGCTCCTGCCACTTGCGACGACGTTCAGGCGTCAGCGGGATCGGCCCTTCGGGCACATGCTCTTGTGCTGCCCATTCGATCAGCCGATCAGGCGCGCCCTTGGTGATGGCTAGGTAAGGCGTGTCAGGAAACTGGTCGTCTGCGGCCGGGTTCTGAAGCCTGTGGATGGTGGTCATGGCTTTGCGGTCGCTGCTGAACGGCAGTTCAGCCACGCGCGGCAGATCCTGCTCAAGCTGGCTGCGTGTCCAGCCCACCTTCCGCGCTGCAATCAACAGCGCGCCTTCGGTCGTATCGCCCACCACGGTCAGGCTGCCGTTCGATCCATCCTGCTCTAGGTGCGCATTGGTCGAAAGCGCCATGGCCTTCAGAAAACGGCCCAGCGCTGAGTCGCGGTGAGGGTCTAGCGGCTTGCCTTCCTGGAAGAACTCGCCTTGGGGTGTATAGCCGATGCCGCTGACCGTGATATCGTCGTGACCAGGCAGGGCCAACTGCGTGGCCGTCATCTCGTTCTTAGTGAGCGTGCCCGTCTTGTCGGAGCAGATCACGGTGACTGAGCCGAGCGTCTCCACGGCCGGCAGCCGCCGGATGAGCGCGTTACGGCGCACCATACGCGCCGCCCCCAGCGATAGGCTGATGGTGATCAACGCCGGCAGCCCCTCCGGCACAGCCGCCACCGCCAGGCTGATGGCCGTCAGGAACATCTGCTGAACCGGGATGCCGCGCAGCACACCGGCCACGAACACGATGGCGACGATCACCCCAGCGCCGCCAGCCAGCGCCTTGCTCAGCGTGTTCAACCGGCGCTGCAGCGGCGTGATGCTCTGCTCGACCTGAAGCAGCATCGCCGCAATATTGCCGATCTCGGTCTTCAGCCCCGTTTGGGTGACCACCATCGTGCCGCGCCCAAAATTGACCGCCGTGCCCATAAAGGCCATATTGCTGCGATCTCCAACTGGGATGGACTTCTCCGAAGGCAGCGCCCCAATCTGCTTGTCGACTGGGACAGACTCGCCGGTCAGCATCGACTCGTCAATTTGTAGATTGATAGTGGTGATCAAGCGGCCATCGGCCGGCACGCGGTCGCCTTCTTGCAGCACCACGATGTCGCCCGGCACCAGGTCTTCAGCGCTGATCTGCTGCACCTGGCCATCGCGCAGCACCCGCACCAACGGCACTTGCAGCTTGCTCAAGGCGGCGAGCGCTTTCTCAGCCTGGTACTCCTGGTAAGCGCCGAGCGCCGCATTCAAAACGACAATTGCCAAGATGACCACGACATCTTTGGTGTCGCCCAGCAGCGCCGAGATGGCAGCGGCGATCAACAGGATGATGACCATCAATTGGGTGAACTGGCTCAGGATGAGCTTGAGCCAGTGCGTGCCCTCCTCGGTAGGCAGGGCATTTTTGCCATACTCCGCCTGCCGCCGCGCCACTTCAACAGCAGACAACCCGCGCTCACTGTCAGTCCCCAGAGACGCAAGCGTCTCTTCTACCGACAGCTTGTAGAAGTCAACCATCAGATGAACTCCCCCCAATCGAACGATCGAAACGCAGCCTTGGTAACAGCGGCGTGGTCTTCAGCGGCGTGCGCCGCCTGCACAGCATTCTGGCAGCATCCTACTCCTGTTGGGGCGGCAGCGTAACCCCCAGGAATGAGGGGCTCTACCGCGCCGATGCGTCATAACACCCTCTTACAAGCCGATGACGCTTCTCCACAGATCTACCGGTATGACAGGGCAGGGCTCGCGCTGATGACCAGTATAAGTCATGCGCCGAGAACCGCACAAACAAAAAGGCGACCCAACGGATCGCCTTTCAACTGTGCCCTGACCGTCAGCAGCTACATCATGCCCTGCATGAGTTTGACCAGCACTTCGCGCGGCGGACGCAGCCGCGATTCGGGTAGATTGACCAGCGGTGTATCCACCAGGTCAAGCGTTTGGCCGAGCGTCGGGCGCGGCTCTTCATAGTAGAGCAGGCCGGTGATGAACAACTGCTCCATCTGCGCCTTCTCAAGCAGATCGATCGCCTGCGCGCGGCTGCGCGGATCATGTTCCGGCCCCACCTTCTTCAGCCGGATGAACGTGCCGTCGTGCATGCGCACACTGATGACCTGGCCCGCATCGTAGTCCTCGATGCTGATCTCTTCGCGCTCCGGCACGAAGCCCTCCGGGATCAGTTCGATCTCATGCAGCGCGATCTCATGTGTCTTGCCGTAATCATAGCTCTTTGTAGACTCAGGCGCATTGTTGAACGTCACACATGGGCTGATGATGTCAATCACAGCGGTTCCTCGGTGACTGAGCGCAGCCTTCAACAGCGAACGCACCTGCTCCGAGTGACCGGAGAAGCTGCGGGCTACAAAGGTTGCGCCAGTGACGATAGCTTCCAATGCCAAGTCAATCGGCGGCAGCTCATTACGACCATAGTACTTGAGCACCTGCCCTTCATCAGCCGTGGCCGAAAATTGTCCTTTCGTCAGGCCGTAGACGCCGTTGTTCTCGATGATGTACACCATCGGCACATTACGACGGATGAGATGTTTGAACTGCCCCAGGCCGATGCTGCCGCTGTCGCCGTCGCCGCTGACACCGATAGCGGTCAGGTTGCAGTTGACCAATGTCGCCCCCGTCACGACCGACGGCATACGGCCATGAATGGCGTTGAAAGCGTGGGATCGCCCCAGGAAATAGGCTGGCGTCTTGCTAGAACAGCCGATGCCGCTGAACTTGGCCACATTCTCCTGTTTCAGGCCGACTTCATAAGCCACGCTGATGATCTGATTGGAAATCGAGTCGTGACCGCAGCCGGGGCACAACGTGCTCTTGCCCCCCTTGTAATCTTCACGGGTCAGGCCCAGCGCATTGGTTTTGCCGGCGGGTTTGTTGAGAGTCATCGCTAACGCTCCTGCTGCATGATTTGGTCGTAAATCCACTGGGCGGTCATCGGCAGCCCGTCTCCCAGCGCCAGCGAACGGAGATGAGCCGACTTCTCTGCCAGCTCCATACGCAGGAGCTGGTGCATCTGGCCATCGAAGTTGTTCTCAATGACGTAGACGCGATCGTAATACGTGACAAAGGTTTCGACTTCCGGAGTCAACGGCAGCGCGCGCAGGCGCAGATAGGCCGTCTGGATGCCCTGCGCGGCCAGCATGTCGCGCACCTCGCGCACCGCTGGATCATTCGAGCCGTAAGAGATCAGGCCGACTTGAGCCGCCGAATTATCCAGCACCTCTGGCCGCGGGACCATCCGCCGGGCGGTCTCGAATTTGCGCCGCAGCCGCGCCATGTTGGCCGTCCAATCATCGCTGCGCTCGCTGTATGTAGCCTTTTCATTGTGGCCGGTGCCGCGGGTGAAATAGGCCGCGCGCGGATGATCTGTGCCCGGAAGTGTCCGGTAACCAATGCCGTCGCCATCATAATCTTTGTAGCGATACCACTCGCCTTTGGCAGCGATAAAGGCTTCCAGCGCCTGTTTGTCCAACACTTTGCCACGCTTGAGCGGCTCCTCAGGATACTGGAATGGATCTGACATCCAGTTGTTCATGCCCAGGTCGAGGTCGCTCAGCACGAACACCGGCGTCTGCAGTTGATCGGCCAGATCGAAGGCGCGCCAGCCAAACTCAAAGCACTCCTCGACGCTGCCCGGCAGCAGACATACCTGGCGCGTATCGCCGTGACCCAAGAAGTAGATGAACAGAATATCGCCTTGACTGGTGCGGGTGGGCAAACCAGTGCTGGGCCCCATCCGCGTCACATCCCAGACGACGATCGGGATCTCAGCGAAATAAGCCAGGCCGGTGAATTCGGCCATCAGACTGATGCCCGGCCCGCTGGTGGCAGTCATGGCGCGGGCTCCCGCCCATCCAGCGCCGACGATGATGCCGATGGCGGCGATTTCGTCTTCAGCCTGCACCACGGCCACCGTGTTCTTGCCGGTCTCCGGATCCTTGCGGATGTGCATGTGCTCGATGATCGCGTCCACCAGGCTAGTCGAGGGGGTGATCGGATACCAAGCCGTCACCGTCATACCGCCGAACAGCGCGCCCAGGGCGGCCGCCTCATTGCCGGTGATCAAGAACTTGCCCTGCGTTCGATCCATCGGCTGGAAGAAGAAGCGATCCTGCTTGGTCAGGTTCTCAGCCGTCCAGTGATAGGCGGCCTCCACCACCTGATAATTCATCTTGACCGGCTTTTCTTTGCCGTTGAAGTTATCTACCAGCGCCTGATGGATCAGATCCAGCGAGATGCCGAACAGCTTGGCGATGACGCCTACATAGACCATGTTGGCGACCTGTTCGCGGCGCTCGCTGGGAATATCAAATTGCTTGACGATATCCCGCACTGGCACTTCGTAATAAACGATATCCTCCCGGCTGCGACCCCAATTCCACTCTTTAGGCAGAATGCACACACCGCCGGGGGGTAGATTGGCGATGTCTTCCGCCGCCGTCATCTCGTTCATGGTGACCGCGATATCGGTCGTCGCCCGACGAGCAGTATAGCCATCTTTACTGACGCGAATGGTGTACCAGGTCGGCAGCCCTTTGATGTTCGAAGGGAACAGATTCTTGCCGTTGACCGGGATGCCCATGCGGAATAAAGCCCGCACCAGCACACTGTTCGACGTCTGGCTGCCAGACCCGTTCTTTGTCGCCACCATGAACGAAAAATCATTCACATTCGGCTGGCCATCCTGCAGCGGTTTTACCTGAGGATCGGCTTGAAGGTCTATCATGCTCATGCTCTATCCTTTTGGGCGCAGTCGACCGCGCCGCTGCTAAAAATGGTTACTCGGTGACTTCCGGTTTGAAACGAAGTTCGGGCGTGCGGTGTTCAACCTCCTGCATGCGGGGCTGATAGCGCAGCAGACGGGTATGTTCGATGAACGCCTCTTTTGCCGCCTCAAAATCGCCGGCACAGATTGAGTCCAGGATGCGCTCGTGGTAATCCCAGACGCTCCGCAGATAGTCATAGTCCGCGTAGCGGTTCAGCTCCACCGCTTCATAGGCATCCCAGTACGCTTCCAGCAGGCCGATGACGAACGGATTCTGCAGGCGCTTGAAGACGGTCAGGTGAAACGTGCGATGTTCTTCAGATGGGATGCGGATCCACGGGTCGGTCAGTTTGGCGCGTGCGCTGTCTACGCAGCGCCGCATTTCCGCGTGATCTTCCTCGGTGAGCAGCGCGCAGGCTTCATTCCAGAAGGCGACTTCGACATGCGTCCGCAGGGCGCTGAACAGCTCAAAATACTGGAGATCGGTGGCCAGGGCAAAGAACAAGCTCAGGCGAACGGCTGGCGTGAAGCTGTATTCCTTCAGGCGTGTGCCGGTCTTAGAGCGCACTTCGACCAATCCCAGCGCCCGCGCCACCTCAAGCTGTTCGCGCACCTTGCTGACGCTGATGCCCAGGTTCGTCGGATCTTGAAGCTCGCTGATGGTGGGCAATCGGTCGCCTGGTTGCAGTCCGCTGCGAACGATGTAGTTGAGAAGTTCAGAGTCGAGCTGAATGTCGCTCATGACGGCGGAATTTCAACACATTCATCAGATGAATCATATGGATTGTGCTAAGTGTAGCATATCCTGCCGCGGCTGTCCACGGGTATTCATCGATTCTTCAGCCGATCTTCATCCACATCCACAGCGCAGCTTCAACCTCGCGCACGATTCGCGACAGATCTTGCCCATTATGCTCGAAGTCTAGATCGTCGGTCACGATCGTCAGCACCGGACAGGCCGACCAACGCCCGATCCACGAGTCGTACAGGCAGTTGAGCCGTTCAAGATACTCTGGGGCAATTTCCCGCTCGAACTCGCGTCCCCGGCGGGCGATACGCGCCAGCAGGGTGTCGACGCTAGCCTTCAGATAGATGATGAGGTGAGGGGGCGGTAGAAAAGCGCTGATCGCTTCATACAGCCGGCGGTAGGCATCGTAATCCCGATCCGACATGTGTCCTTGATCGTAGAGATTGCGCGCAAAGATTTCAGCGTCTTCGTACACCGTGCGGTCTTGCACCACGCTGCCGGCGCGTTGAAGCAGCTGGCGATGATGCTCAAGGCGCTTGCCCAGAAAAAACACCTGAGAGTGGAAACTCCACCGGCGCATATCGGCATAAAAATCGGCCAAGTACGGGTTTTCGGCATTCGCTTCATAGAACGGCTCCCAGCCAAAGGCCTGGGCGAGCATCCCGGTCAGGGTGCTCTTGCCAGCGCCGATATTGCCGGCGATGGCGATGAACGTTTTGGTATGTTTTTCGCGCATGTATTTATCAGTCACCGCAGATCAGCGGGGGTTCGGTCGGCCTGTGGTTGTGCAGCGGCAGCCGCTGTTATACTGGCCGCAGCGCATTTTGCCAATACTCAAACGGGTTGAGATGTCGATCAGTCTTCAAGTGGCGAAATGACACTCGCGACAACGCTTTAGACAGCGTCAGCATGAACCAATCTCATCGATCAGCTATCTTTCGGGCCTCAGACGATAATAGGCTGCCGATGCTGGCGGCGAGCACGCACTAGATCAGCAGCGCCTGCAGGATGAAGCCAACCACCCAGCTCGACACCACCATCACGCCGGCAGTCACCCAGGTGCGGGAGAGTTCAGCGAACTGATACAGCCGGCCAATGTGGCCTGCCATCACATACAGCGCATACAGCGCAATCGCCAGGGTGAGCAGCAGCCCTAAACCAGCCAAACCGATGAAGGTCAGCGCCATGGTCGCCAGCCCCGCCAGAATGTTCTCCGCCGCCCAGACGACCGTCAAAACGTAACTGTGCTGCACGAGCGCCGCCCGCCCGCCGGCCTGGGTGGTCGCCCACCAGTGCGACGCATAGCAGCCGGCGTAGAAGGCGACGAAGCTGACGGGGATGGCGATGATCAAGCCGACGATCGGTCGCAGCATGTTGACGCTGTCGCCAGGAAATGCCGCCGCGAACTGCACTTCCAGCGCCGCCAGGGTGAATGCCGACGTCACCGCGCTGATCACGCTGCTGGCAGCCACGACCACCCAGAAGTGCCACCAGTTGGCCTGGCTGAGCGCCGCCTCGTAAGCGCCAGGTTTGCGCTGGAATGCGTCGAAACAAGTGCGCAGCAGGCTGACCGCTAAGCTGGTCAATTCCGGCAGCGTGATGCGCTCCGGCGCATCAGGGATCGGGAAAGGGACCTTGAAGCTGGGGGGGATGTTACCGCCGGTGGACATTGGGCTGCCTCCTGGATTTTCACGAATTGTATCACGCCGAGCCCGATTTCCCTATTGAAGGCGGCAGGGCGGGCGCTAAACTTCAGCTTGTTCAGCTAACCTATAGGAAACGATCATGTCTCGCCCGTTGGTCATCCGCTTCTGGAAGCCCTACGGTGTGCTCACCCAGTTCACCGATCCCGGCGGACGCCCCACGCTGGCCGCTTATATTCCTCTCAAGGACATCTACGCGGCCGGGCGGCTGGACATGGACAGCGAGGGACTGCTGCTGCTCACTGCAGATGGGGCGCTCAGCCACCGGCTGACCGATCCACGCTACGCGCACCCGCGCACCTACTTGGTGCAAGTCGAGCGCATCCCAGACGAAGCCACGTTGCAAAGACTACGCGAGGGCATCCGACTGAGCGACGGCTTCACCCGTCCCGCCCAGGTAGAACGGCTGCTCACCCCACCCGATCTGCCAGAACGTCCTGTACCAGTGCGCTATCGCAAAACCGTCCCTGACTGCTGGCTGAAGCTGACCATCACCGAAGGCCGCAACCGCCAAGTGCGCCGGATGACGGCCGCCGTGGGTCACCCCACCCTGCGGCTGGTGCGCTGGGCGATCGGGCCGATCACCCTGGATGGACTGCGGCCTGGAGAGTGGCAGGCGCTGAACGATGCAGAAGTCGAACGGCTGCGGCGCAGCGTCCGCCTGCGCTAGGTCAATGGCCCAGGCGAGCTAACCGCGACGCCGCCTCTTCCAGCATCTCGTCCGTTTTACAGAAGGTGAAGCGCACCTGTGTAGCCGCTAGTGAGCGGTGCTGCGGCGAAAAGAAAGGCGACGTGGGGATGCAGGCCACGCCAATTTCTGTGATCAGGTGGTGTGTGAACGCCAGATCATCGCCGTCAAACACCTCAGAGAAATCCGCTAGGACGAAGTATGTGCCCTCTGGCGCGCGCGTCTTCAGCCCGGCAGCGCTCAGGCCGCGCAGCAGCCGATCGCGTTTGGCGGCGTACATCGTCTGAAATTCTTCGTAGTACGTGCCTGGCAGGTTCAAAGCATAGGCTCCCGCCACTTGTGCCGGGTGATGGGCGCAAAAGGTGACGAACTGGTGCGCCCGGCCAACGCCTGCCAGCAGCGCGGACGGACCAAATACCCAGCCCACTTTCCAGCCAGTGACGCTGAACGTCTTGCCCAGGCTGCTGACCGTAACGGTGCGCTCGAACATGCCTGGCAGCGTGGCCATCGGAATATGGCGCGCGTCGTCGAAAACGAGATGTTCATACACCTCATCCGAGATCACGGTCACGTCATGCTGCTGGCACAACGCAGCGATAGTGAGAAGCTCCTCGCGGCTGAACACCCGCCCGGTTGGATTATGCGGCGTGTTCAACAGCAGCGCCCGCGTGCGCGGCGTGAACGCCCGGCGCAGTTCATCCGGATCGAACGTCCAATCCGGTGGGCGCAGCGGCACATACACTGGGACGGCATTAGCCATCACGATGTTGGGCACGTAGCTGTCAAAGTAGGGTTCGATGACGATGACCTCATCGCCGGGATCTACCAGCCCCAGAATGGAGGAGAAGATGGCCTCGGTGGCTCCGGCCGTGATGATGACCCCGGCCTCAGGATCAACCTCAAGCCCATAAAACCGCGCCGCATGAGCAGCGACGGCCTGGCGCATCGATCGAATGCCAATTCCCGGCGGATATTGGTTGTGCTGGCCGGAGTTCAGTGCATTCACCTCAGCCATGATGATGTCCGCCGGCCCATCAAAATCCGGCCGGCCTTGGCCCAGGTTGATGGCTCGATGCTGCAGCGCCAGATCGTTGATTTCGCTGAAGATCGTCGTGCCGAAACTGGACACACGGGCAGCGGTGGTGGGCATAGTGAATCGACTCCGTTCAGAGATCCAAGACGGCGTTGGTCTGGACGCTGTCAACCATTCATTGGCGGATAAACTATAACACAATCTTACGCAAACCGAATCAGGTTTGCGTCAGCTTTTCACGGGCTTCAGCCGCCAGCCGGTCTACCTGCTGGTTGTATGCATCAGACGAATGACCTTTCACCCAGTGCCAGGTGATCTCATGCGGCTGAGCGGCAGCGTGCAGCCGCTGCCACAAATCCTGGTTGAGCACCGGTCTCTTGGTCGCGGTGCGCCAACCATTCCGCGTCCACTTCGGCAGCCACTCGGTGATGCCCCGCTTGAGGTATTCGCTGTCGGTGAAAAACGCCACCTCACAGGGGCGGTTGAGCGCCTCCAACGCCGCGCAGGCAGCCGTCAGTTCCATCCGGTTGTTGGTCGTGCCGTGTTCAGCGCCGCTGAGCGCTTTTTGATGCTCATTGTAGATGAGCAGCGCCGCCCAACCGCCCGGCCCAGGGTTCGGCTTACAGCCACCGTCGGTGTAAATCGTCACGCGGGGTCGAGAATTTGCCATAGGCCGATTATGAGCGACAAGCCGTTCGCCGACAAGACCCAGCATGACAAGTGCAGCCAGGCGCTCATCTGTTCGTAGGAGAATACGCTCGCTCGCGAGCTGATCTTACCCTACCGAACAAGACACAGCAGTAACCACAACTTGCAGAGATTGAAGGACAAACGCCCGGCTCGTGAGAATGAGCCGGGCGTATACCACCTAGGTCAGGCAGGCAGTGCCGTTCGCGCCGTCAGTTTTTGAGGAAGTTCCGCAGCACCGTGTGCAGGATGCCGCCGTTGCGGTAATACTCCAGCTCGACCGGCGTGTTGATGCGCACGGTCACGGTGAAGGTGCGCACGGTGCCATCGCCGGCTGTAGCCCGCACGGTGACTTCCTGCATGGGCTGCAAATGGTCGTCCAGCCCGATGATGTCATAGACCTCATGGCCGGTCAGGCCAAGCGTCTCCCAGCCCTCGCCAGGCTGGAATTGCAGCGGCAGCACGCCCATCATCACCAGGTTGCTGCGATGGATGCGCTCAAAACTCTTGGCGATGACTGCCTTCACCCCCAGCAGGTACGTACCTTTAGCCGCCCAATCGCGGCTGGAACCCATGCCGTAGTCCGCGCCAGCCAGGATGATCAGCGGCGTGCCGTCGGCGATGTAGCGCTGCGACGCATCGTAGATGCTCATCTGTTCGCCGGTCGGCAGATACAGCGTCACACCGCCCTCGCTGCCAGGGATGAGCTGGTTGCGCAGCCGAATGTTGGCGAACGTGCCTCGCGTCATCACGCGGTCGTTACCGCGGCGCGTGCCGTAGGTGTTGAAGTCTTCTTTGGTGACGCCCCGCTCGATCAGATAGCGCCCGGCCGGGCTGTCGACAGCGATATCGCCGGCAGGCGAGATGTGATCGGTCGTGATCGAATCGCCGAACAGCCCCAGGACGCGCGCGCCGGTGATCGGGCGGATGGGCTGTGGCTCCAGCGATAAGTTGACGAAGAACGGCGGCTCCTGAATGTAGGTGCTGGACTCGTCCCAGGGATACACAGCTTCATCAGTGCTGGGGATGGCGTTCCAGGTCGGATTGCCCGTGTAAACATTGCTATACTGCGCCTGAAATAAGTCAGCGGAGATGCTGCGTTGGATGGTTTCCAGAATCTCCTGCTGGCTGGGCCAGATATCGCGCAGGAATACCGGGCTGCCCTGGCGATCATACCCCAGTGGTTCCGTCTCAAAATCGATGTCCACCGTGCCGGCCAGCGCATACGCCACCACCAGCGGCGGCGACGCTAGGTAATTGGCCTTCACCAGCGGGTTGATACGCCCCTCGAAATTGCGGTTGCCGCTGAGCACGGCCGCCGCCACCAAGTTGCCTTCCTGCACGGCCGCCGCTACCTGCTGCGGCAGCGGTCCGCTGTTGCCAATACAGGTCGTGCAGCCGTAACCGACTGTGTGGAAGCCCAACTCCTCCAGGTACGGCGTGAGACCAGCCTTGTTGAGATACTCCGTCACCACGCGCGAGCCGGGAGCTAGGCTGGTCTTGACATACGGCTTGCGCGTCAGCCCTTTCTCAACCGCTTTCTTGGCCAGCAGCCCAGCGCCCACCATCACCGACGGGTTGCTGGTATTGGTGCAGGAAGTGATCGCGGCGATCACCACCACGCCGTGACCGACCTCAGCGCTGCGGCCGTTGTCGCGCACGGCTGCGCGCCGGCCAACTGCGGCCTCATCCAGCGCGAAACCGCGTTCGCTCACTGGCGCGCGCAGCGCCTTCTCGAAGCTGGCTTTCATCTCTCGCAGCAGCACCCGATCCTGAGGACGCTTTGGACCAGCCATGCTCGGCTCGACCGTGCTCAAGTCCAGCTCCAGCTTATCGGTGAATTCGGGGTCGGGCGTATCATCAGTGCGGAACAGACCCTGCTCTTTCGAATAGCGCTCGACCAACTGCACCAGCGCCTCGTCGCGCCCGGTGCGGCGCAGGTACTGAAGCGTTTCGTCATCCACCGGGAAGAAGCCCATGGTCGCGCCGTACTCTGGAGCCATGTTGGCGATCGTCGCTCGGTCAGGCAGCGTCAGCTTGCTCAGGCCGCTGCCATAGAACTCGACGAACTTGTCCACCACGCCTTTCTTGCGCAGCATCTGGGTGACCACCAGCACCAGGTCGGTAGCTGTCGCGCCCTCGCGGAGCTGGCCGGTCAGCTTGAAGCCGATGACTTCCGGCATCAGCAGATATACCGGCTGGCCGAGCATGGCCGCCTCCGCTTCGATGCCGCCCACACCCCAGCCGAGCACGCCCAAACCGTTGATCATGGTCGTATGGCTGTCAGTGCCGACCAGCGTATCCGGGAAGGCCGTCATCTGGCCGTCGTGGGGCATCAACTGCACCACTTTCGCCAGATATTCTAGGTTGACTTGGTGCACGATGCCGGTGGCCGGGGGCACAACACGGAAGTTATCGAACGCCTTCTGACCCCAGTGCAGGAACTCATAGCGCTCGCGATTGCGCTGGAACTCGTACTCTGCGTTGATCTGCAGCGCCTCCCGCAGGGCGAAACTATCCACCTGCACCGAGTGGTCGATCACCAAGTCAACCGGGATGATCGGGTTGATGCGTTTGGGATCGCCGCCCATGCGCACCATCGCGCTGCGCAGCGCCGCCAGATCGACCACGCACGGCACGCCGGTGAAATCTTGCAGGATGACTCGCGCCGGCTTGAACGGCACTTCCACAGCGGCGGGCGCTTTGGCGTTCCAACTCGCCAGGTTAACGACCGCTTCTTCCGTCACCTGGTAATTGTCTAGATGGCGCAGCGCGTTTTCCAGTAAGATCTTGATGCTGAACGGCAGACGGTCAACGTGGCCGATCCCACGCGCCGTCAGAGCGCTCAACCGGTAGATAACAGCCGAACCAGAGCCGGTGTCGAACGTACCACGAGCGCCAAAGCTGTCCACTGTCTGACTCATGATTCTTCCCTCATTCACACATGCACTGAACACAACGGTTGGCATTCGAGCGGATGACACATAGGGAGCGCTGCTTTTCCGAGCAGAAGACGACGACATTGTACCTGAAACGCGAGCGGCTGTCAGCGTGCGGCGGTCAGATTTTAGCGTTTTTGAAGAAAGAGTTGGCGCTGACCGATCCGCACTGTAGACTAGTGACGCAGCGACTTCAGACTCTAAAAACGCACAGACGAGGAACTTGGCTTTATGACTCGCAATCGCACAGTCGAACGCCGCAAAGAGCGCGAACGCCAGAAGCAGCGGCAGCGACAGTTCACCCTCATCGGCGGAATTGCGGTGATCGCGGTTGTGGCCGTGGTACTGCTCATCCTGGCCAACCAACCGGCAGAAGCCCCCATCCCGGCTGAGGCAGCGGCGCGCTACGAAGGCATCCCCCAGAGCCAGACCGATGCGGGCTTCCCGCGCTTGGGCAACTCAGAAGCCCCCGTTCAAGTGGTGGAGTACTCCA
The DNA here is from genome assembly GCA_937922795.1 of uncultured Anaerolineae bacterium. GTDB lineage: Bacteria > Chloroflexota > Anaerolineae > Aggregatilineales > Phototrophicaceae > CFX2. The sequence continues at coordinate 9,343 of CALAJK010000098.1, read as the reverse complement.
GTTATGACTGCCCTGCCTGTAAGGTGTTCCATGATAATGTCGTCAAAGCCCCATCTGGTCTGCTCGACCGGGTACGTACTGGAGAAGTGATATTCACTTACGTCCCGCTCTATGGCACGGGCAGTTTTGCCAACGGCCGAGGCGCAGCACGGGCGGCGGTGTGCGCCGGCGAACAGGGACGGTACTGGGAGTTCCACGACGCGCTGTTCGAATGGCAGGGGCTGTACGGCAACCAGGCCTTCGCCAACAACCGCATTGAGGCCGGCATTGACGCCCTGCAAATTGACCGCGCCCAGTGGGATGCCTGCATAAACAGCGAACTTCCGAACCAGGTGACGCGCGCCGCTGAGCAGGCAGCTCAGGCACTGCCCGGCTTCCAGGGCACACCAACCGTCACCATCAACGGCATCATTGTGCAGCCAGACCTGGCCAGTGTGACGCGGGCGATCGAGCAGGAACTGGCTAAACGTCCGACCGTCCAGCCCCCAGCGGAGACGACGCCAGAGACCAGCACTGAGGCTACCCCAGAAACTGCGCCGGCAGAGGCCACCCCTGAAGCCGAGGCCACGCCGGAAATCAGCGCTGAGCTGACCCCGGAAGCCGCTGAGACTACGCCGGAGCCCACATTATCCGAGGCAACGCCTGAGGCCACTGCCGCGCCGTAAGCCGTCATTTCAAAACATAGGGGGGCGGCGCACTGCTTAGGCTGCCCCCTGAATATTCTCGTCTCCGCAGCAGCACTTGCCCCTGCGCAGCCATTCTGTCAATCCCGGCGGGCGAGCACCGGGCCTAGCCGCCGCCCACCTAGCAGGTGCATGTGCAGATGGTAGACTTCCTGGCCGGCGTCGCCCCCGCAGTTCACCAGCAACCGATAGCCGGTCTCAGCAATCCCCATCTCCGCTGCGACCTGCTTGGCCACCACGAACATGTGGCCGAGCATCTGCTCATCCTCCGGCGTCACATCGTTCACCGTCCGAATTTCCTTATTGGGCACGATCAGGATATGCACCGGCGCTAACGGGCGAATATCTTTGAAAGCCGTCACCAAGTCGTCTTGATAGACGATATCGGCTGGAGCCTGACGGGCGATGATCTTGGCAAAGATGGTGCTCATCGGCAGGCCCCTTTCACATCGCCAATCCGCCATCCACCACCAGCACATGCCCGGTGATGTAAGCTGCCTCATCCGACGCGAGAAAAGCGGCTGCATAGGCCACGTCTTCCACAGTGCCCCAGCGAGCCAGCGGGATGTTCTGGTTCAACTGTTGGGTGATCTCCTCCGGCAGGTCACGCGTCAGATCGGTGAGGACGAACCCCGGCGCGACCGCGTTCACAGTGATATTGCGCGAGGCGACTTCGCGCGCCAGCGACTTGGTCAGGCCGATGAGGCCGGCCTTGCTGGCGCTGTAATTGGTCTGGCCGCCGTTGCCCATGATGCCGCTGATGCTGGTGATGTTGACGATGCGCCCATAACGTTTGCGCATCATCACCCGTACAGCGGCTTTGGAGCACAGCCAGGCGCTGCGCAAGTTCGTCTGGATCACCAGGTCAAAGTCCTCCGGTTTCATCATCATGATAACGTTGTCGCGCGTCGTGCCTGCGTTGTTCACCAGGATGTCCAGCCGGTCAAAAGCGTCGGTCGCCGCTTTGATGAGGGCGTTCGCGCCCGCTTCCTCGCTCACATCCGCCTGAAACGCCAGGGCTTTCCCCCCCGCAGAGCGGATTTGTTCGACCACTTCATCCGCGGCGGCTGCATTGCCCTTGTAATTGACCACCACCGCCGCGCCGCGCTTCGCCAGCTCCAGCGCGATGCCCCGGCCGATGCCGCGGCTGGCCCCGGTGACTACCGCCACCCGATCTTGCAGTTGCGCCATACCCCCTCCTCATGTGATCCTCGACGGCGGTTAGCTGCCTTCGGTCGCCTGCCGTCCGCCCACCCAGCCTAACAGCGTGATCGTCCCGCGCAGGCTACCGGTCAGGTTGACCGCGCCCGCGCCATTCGTATTCGCCACGTACACGTCTACCCGTCCATCCACGTTGGGCACGACGCCGGTGAAAGCCAGGAATACGCCGTCGGGCGAATAGGTCGGCTCGCACATGCTGGGCGGCGGCAGACGGCGGCCCACGAACTCAAAGTTCCGGTTCAACACCGAAATCCCATTCGGGCACTGCCCACCCGCCCCCCCGACAGCTACCCGCGAGCCGTCGGCAGACCAAACGGCCGCCATGCCATAGCGGGCGAAGGTCAATTCTGCGGTGCGGCCCAGCAGCGTCCCGTCCACCCCGACCGCGATGATCTCGGAGGCTGTATCGCCCGCGCTTTGGTAGACGACCGCTGTACCATCTGGCGACCAGGCTTCTGAGAGTCGAATTGGGCTGTCGGAGCCGTCAGCCAGCTTCACCTCGCGCGATTGGCCGGCGTTGACATTCGCGATGAACAACCGACGCTCTACGTCGCCCGAGGCGGGATCGCCGCTGGCGAAAGCCACCTGGCGGTTATTGATCCAGCGCGGCGGTTCCGTCACCCACTGGTCAGAAAGCTGAGTCAGCACACCCGTCTCCAGGTCGAGCGCGAACGGATTGCCGCCGTTGGGCGGCGGCTGGACGAGGGCATCGCACGCGCCCGGCTCGCCGGGAACCCAGCTAGAGCAGCGGCTGCGATCGGAGACGAACAGCAGATAGCGTCCATCTGGCGACCAAGCCGGCCATAAATCATACGCGCCCGACTGGGTGAGATTGCGCAAATTGGTTCCGTCGCGGTTGATCGTGAAAATGTCCATAGCGTATCCGGTCGCCAGCGCGATCGCCAGCCGGCTTCCGTCCGGCGACCAGGCCGGTTCGCTGACGAAACCGCGCTGCACCAGCGACCCGATCGGCAGGATGCGCCCGCTGATGCCGCTGTCCAAGTCGAGGATATACAGCCCGGTCGCGCCCTGATTGCCGGCTTGCTCCTGAAAATAGGCGACGGCGCGTCCATTCGGCGCGATGAAAATCTGCGAGCCAGTGGTAGACGGCATCCGCAAGATTGCTACCCGCCCGGCCGAGTTGGTCGGGGGAACATAGTACAGCGTCTGCACGTTCGTCGCCGGCTGCGGCGTGCGCGCATCGCCAATGCCATCGCGGTCATTGGTATTGATGAACGCCAGCACCGGCTGGGCCAACAGCGCGTTCAGATCGGCCTGCACCTGCACAAGCTGCCAGTTGTCGAACACAAACCCTACTGTTGGCTGCGGCGTGATCGAGGGCGTGGGCGTCAGCGTCGGTGTCGGGGTGATGGTCGGCGTGGCTGTCGCCGTCGGCGTCAAGGTCGGGGTCGGCGAATCGGTGGGCGTGGGCGTGACCGTGGGCGTCGCCGTCGCCGTGGGCGTCGCCGTCGGCGTCTCGGTGGGCGTTGGCGTGGCCGTCGGCGCCGTGAACGCCTGACAAGCGGCGTTGAACAGGATGAGCAAAAGCAGTACTCGACGCATGAATCGAACTTCCTGAAAAGATCACTCAGGGGGTCTAGAATACCATGCTCTCGCCCCGGCTTCTATGCGCAAAGCCCACGATTGGACGCCGGCCTAGCGTATTGTGTCATCAAATCCGAGCGGCGTCGCCGTTGGATCAAACGGCAGCGCCACATCCACTGTGACGGTGTAGTCACTTCGCGTCCCATACAGCGAGACGACACCCAGCGTGTAAGTCGTGCGCGCGGTCGGGCAGACCTGCATCCCGCCGCGAAACTGCGCCGGCTGCCCTTCGAAAAATACCTGCTGCGCATTTGTGACATTCCAGGTGAGGCTGGCGCAGCCCCCATATGGGATCAAAGCGCTGCTGGCGGCGAAATTCACCACCGGCGGCGGCAGCACCGACGTGGGCGTCAGCGTCGGGCGCGGCGTGTTGGTCGGCGTGATGGCCGGCACGCGCAGCGTCTGCCCTGCCTGGATGCGGTTGGCATCGGTGATGCAGTTGCCGCGCTGAAGCTCGGTCAGGCTGACGCCGAAACGCTGCGCGATGGCGAATAGCGTATCGCCGGCGCGAATGGTATAGCTGCCCGTCCAATCGGCGCGGGGCGTGCACAGCCCCGGCCCCAACGTGGGCAGTTGTGGCCGAAATGTGACGTTAATCGTCGGCGTCGCCAGCAGCGACTGGGGTGGCGTCGGCGTCACCAGAATCGGCGGCGGCGGCTGAACCGGGCGCTCCAGCAGCGACAGCGGCGCGTTCTGGATCAGCGACAAATCATAGGGCTCCGGCTCAGACGGCGGACCGATGACCTGCAAGCCATCCGCGCCGCCCAGCGGCAGCCGCACCTGCGCCCCCGGCCGGACGACGCGCGTCGCATTGAAGGCGCTGATCACGACCGTGCCCTCGACCACGGCCGCCGTCAGTTCGCCGTTTTGGGTCGCCGTCAGGTGCAGCGTGCTGCCTAACGTCACGCTGGCGCCATTGACCGCCATCGTCACCTGCACGCCCTGCGGCGACTGCACCAGCACCGCCGACGGCGCGCGGACGCAGGCCGTCTGACGCGGTCCGGTGCGCACTTTCAGGGCTGTCATCTGCGGGGTAACAGTCTCCAGCGATGCATCGCCGTAGATCAGGAACGTGACATTTTGGCCGGGCAGCGTATCCGGCAAATTGGCCTGAGCCTTCAGCACAGCAACACCCCAGACTCCCGCCGTCTGGTCGAACGGCGAGGCAGCCAGCCGCAGCAAGCTGAGCAGTTCGACGCGATCGCCGGAGGCGTCAAAACGGACGCTGGCCCCCTCACGGAAATCTGCTTGCAAGCGGGGATTGCCGTAACAGGCCTGGTTGCGTCCCAGCCCGCCGCAGGCGCTGCCGACTGTTTGCAGCGCAGCATTCACCACCTGATCGCAGCTTAGCGCTGGCGTGGTCGTGACCAGGGACTCGACTTCGGGCGCAGGGCCAGGCGGATTAGAGGATAAATTGCAGCTGGCCAGCGCCAGCAGGATCGCCAACCATCGAAGTCGTCCCATAAAAACCGCCCTCAATATTACGCTTACAGTTACGCCTCATCATACGCTACTTTGCCGCGTCTGGCGAGGCTGGGCTTTAGACGGTTCAGATGATGTGCCCCTGCCAATCTGCCGGCGGGCGCAGCCCCAGGCGATCAAGCAGGGTCGGCGCGATGTCCATCAGGTGGCGGCGCGGCGACCGGCCGCTGCCTGTTCGGCGCGGGTCATACAGGATGAACAGGCCGTTCACCGCGTGATTAGCGTCATCAGGGCCAGTGTCATTTTCCAGCGTGTAATGCCGGCCGTGTCCCAGGCTGCCTACAGCCCGCCAGTGCAGGCCGCCGAAATAGACCATCAAATCCGGGGCGACGCCGTTCACCTGACGGTAGATCGTCTGCGGCTTGAACACTTGAGTGTCTAACCGCGCGCCGTTCGGGCCGGGGATGCTCGCCAATGCTTCCGCCAGCTCGGCGCGGACAGACTCGTAGTGGTGGGCGGGCACTAAGCCTTGCGGCTCGCGGCCTTCAACGTTGAGAAACACGCGGCCGTAGTACCCGCCGCTGGCCCAGGCGCGGGTGCGCGACCAGTCCACGTCCGCCTCTTCGAACCGCAGCAGATTTTCCGCCGGCGGCGGGGACTTGAGCGCCAGCCACCCGCTGCGCCACAGCCATTCATTGATGCAGATGCCGCCGTCCATGCGCGTCACCCCGTGATCGCTGACCACCAGCACGATCACATCATCGCCTGCCAGCGACACCAGCTCGCCGATTTGGGCATCGCACATCTGGTAGTAGTCGCGGACAGCCGAAGCGAACGGACTGCCTGGCTGGTAGAACCGGTGACGCGGATCATGAAAGCGCCAAAAGCCGTGATGCAGCCGGTCCACACCGATGTTGACGTAGATGAACAAATCCCAGGGTTGAGTCGTCAGACAGTGGCGCACCAACCGGTGCTGCTGCTCAGCCAAGTCGAACAACTGCCGCAGCAGGCGCGTCTTATCGCTGGTGCGGAAATCCCGCACGTCGAACGGATAATCCGGCGCTAGCTTCAGCACCTCCTGCTTGAAGACGGCTGGATAGGTGAACGCGCTGTCCGTCCCCGGCGTCAGGAAATCGGTGACCAGCAGACCGTTGACCGGCTGCGGCGGGTAGGTCTGAGGCACGCCGATCAACACACAGGTGCGGCCGGCGCGGCCAGCCCAATCCCACACGCGCGGATGCCGAATCGTTCGGCTGTCTGCGGTCACCATGTGGTTATAAGATGAATCGGCGCGGTTGCGAAAACCATAGCAGCCCAGCACGCCAGGATCGCGGCTGGTGAACATGCTCGACCAGGCAGGGACGGTGATACACGGGATACACGACTCCAGCTCGCCCCAAGTGCCAGATGCGCGCAGCCGCGATAAGTTTGGCAAACAGTCGGCGAACTGCTCAAACACCAGTTCCGGACTGGCGCAGTCCACTCCCAGCACCAGCACGCGCGGCGGGCGGCGAAACCATCGTGCCATCGCTTACGATCGCGCCATCGCCTGCATCAAGATAGCGCTCACCTCCGGGCGGGTGAACTCCGGCGGCAGCATCTCGCCCGCCGCCAGCTTCGCCCGCACCTGCGTGCCGCTCAGATGCAGCCAGCTCCCAGCGCCGTGCGGGCAGGTCTTGGCCGTCACAATCTGGCCGCACTCCCGGCAGTAGAAAGCGTGTTCAAACATCAGCGGCGTGATGCCGATCAGCACCGGGTCAAATTCGTGGAAGATGCGCTGGGCGTCGTAAGTACCGTAGTAGCTGCCCACGCCGGCATGGTCGCGCCCGACGATGAAATGGGTGCAGCCGTAGTTCTTGCGGCACAGCGCATGGAACACCGCCTCGCGCGGACCAGCGTAACGCATGGCCGCCGGAAACGCCGCCAGCAGCACCCGCTCCGCTGGATAGTAGCGCGCCAGCACAGCCTGGTAGCTGGCAATGCGCACAGCGGCGGGCACATCGTCAGACTTAGTCTCGCCGACCAGAGGATGCAGCAGCAGCCCGTCCACCACCTCTAACGCGCACTTCTGCAGGTATTCATGCGCACGATGGATCGGGTTGCGCGTCTGGAACGCCACAATCTGCCGCCAGCCGCGCGCCACAAACTCGGCGCGCGTCTGGGCTGGGGTGAGGGTGATCGCCGGAAAGGCCGGCTGTGGCGGGGCGATCATCCAGGCCGCCCCACCCAGGTAGACGCTCTCCTGAGCCTGAGCCAGCAGCCGCCCCACGCCCGGATGGGCGGCGTCGAGCGTGCCATACACTTTTCGCGCCTCTTCCTCTCGGTCATAGGCGAAGATGTCGGTCAGTTCCAGCAGGCCTACCACCCGCCCCTGGCCGTCTGCCAACGCCACATCATCCCCCACCCTCAACCGGCTGGCGACCTCCGGCGGGGCCGGCAGGGTGATCGGGATCGTCCACGGCAGACCATCCGGCAGATGCATGGTCTCCAGGACCGCGCGATAGACGTCGCGCGTCATGAAGCCTTCCAGCGGGCTGACGACGCCGGTGGCGATCAGTTCGAGGTCTGACAGCGCCACCTGCGACAGATGAACGCGCGACGCGGCCAGGGCGCGCTCGCGCCGGGCTACCGCCTCATCATCGCCTGTCAGTGACAGGCGGTTCACCAACCGGCCGCCGTGCGGCGCGATGAGCGCCGTTTGGGTATCGCCGTAACCGGTCATCGAGCGTTCTCAGATGATACGCTGGCCGAACAAACTGGCCGCTAGATCGACTGCAAGCTGGGCAGTGCGGTTGCGGTCATCCAAAATAGGGTTGACCTCTACCAGGTCAAGCGAGCGCACGCGGCCGTCATCGTGCAGCATCTCCATCAACAGATGCGCCTCGCGGATGGTCAGCCCGCCGGAGGCCGGCGTCCCCACGCCCGGCGCAAACATTGGGTCAAGCGAGTCCATGTCGAAGCTGACATGCAGGGTCTCAACATACCCCAGGGCGCGCAGCGCTGCCCGCAGCACATCGGCCAGCCCGTTCTCGTCAATATCGCGCATGGTGAGCACCTTGATCCCGCTCTGGCGCAGGGCGTTGCGCTCCAACGGATCGAGGTCGCGGATGCCGATCATGGCGATCTGATCTGGGCTCAACCGGCGTTCGCCGATCACGAGCGGCGGCGGGCAGCGTCCCATCAAGGCAGCTACCACCATCCCATGCACGTTGCCGGAAGGGGTCGTCTCCGGCGTGTTGAAATCGCCGTGCGTGTCTACCCAGATCACGCCCAGCCGCCCCGGCTGATACAGCGCCGCCGAAATAGTGCCCAGCGCGATGCTGTGGTCGCCGCCCAAAAAGATGACGTAATCGCCCGCTGCGATCGTCTCGCGCATCGCCTGATGCACACGCAAGCTGGCTTGAGCAATGGCTGATGCGTGGTGCGCCCGCGCCGGCTCTGGCCAGTTAGATACTTCCTCAATGCCCGGCACGGCGATATTGCCGCAGTCAGTCACCGTCCAATCGAGGCGCTCCAGCGCCTTCTGCAAACCGGCATAGCGAATGGCGCTCGGCCCCATATCTACGCCGCGTCGGTTTTGCCCCAGATCCATCGGCACGCCGTATATCCGCAGCCTGGCGTTTCGCTCCACAGCGCGAGTCACGGCGCAGCGACCTCCGCCTGTGTGCTGTCCAGCATGCGTCGATGAAACGCGCTCACCCGACGCTCAAATTCATCACGCGCTGCTGCCAGATAGCCGCCGTGATCCGCACCTTCCACCACCCACAGCTCCGCCGGCACGCCATGAGCCTGCGCCTCTTGAAGCATCAGCCGCGCCCCTGGCAGCGACACCTCACGACTGCCGTAGATCAGCAGCACCGGGCGCGTCCCAATCTCACGTATAGCCGACAATGGGCTCAGGACGCTGACATCATAGCCGGTCGCCAACCGGTAGCCGACGATCACGCCCGTCTGGAACAGGCGATCGAAATAGGTGACGGCGCTCCCCAACCCCAACATCGCCGCGTAGTCGTGGTAGCCGCCTTCAGCAGACACTGACCGCAGCACGGGCAGCCGGGGCATCGCCATCAAAGCCGCCGCGCCGCCGGCCGAATAGCCGTGCAGTCCCACCCGCTGCGGGTCAACCTCTGGCCGCGAGCGCAGATAGTCATAAGCGGCCAGCACATCCTCAACTTCCAGATAGCCCAGCGACATCCAGCCCTGAGCCGTGCACACGCGCGAGTTGTACGTGAGCACATTGAAGCCCGCGCGATGGAACACGTCGGCGTAGTGCAGCTCGGCGCCGCGCCCCAGATTGAAAGCGGGGACGATGATGATGGTCGCACGCTGGCTGCCGGGGATGAAATAGCCCTGTTGGGTGATACCGCGCGCCGAGGGGAAACGGACGTCTTCGTAGGGCATTCCCCAGGCGT